>CAJQQY010000288.1 GCA_905480595.1 uncultured Saprospiraceae bacterium
TAGGTTGTTGTCACTTACAGTCCCTTTTATAAGGTTACGTCTCTTTTCTTTCTTTGATGGAATTCCTGCTGCAAAATTTGGAGAATCAAACTCGGCAAAAAGAGTATCATTAGGATAGATTCCTCCAAAACTATCAAACCCGATGGGGAATACAGCAATAGAATCATTAAGCTTTGCAAAAATATCCTCCTTAAAATATTGTTCCCAATGATCCTCTATCAACCCTATTTGGGAAGGATTATAATTTTTAAAATATTTCTCAACGTTCGATTTTTTTTGAGAAAAAGCAAAAACGTTTGTCAAGAGTACAAGTAAGAATGTACAGATAAAAATGGTGTAGTGGTTACGTCTCATTGGTTTTGTAATATTATTACTTTTTAAAATATAAATAACTGATGTTATGCAACATGATTATCCCCGTTTCCTTACTTTTTATTTTTTTGGTCAAAAAAAGGTAGAACCATGGGTGATTATAGTGCGTAACATAAATCAATAAAATCGATACGTCAACTTCGCTAGAAAAATATTATCCGCTCGATTTCTAAATAAATCATCTTATTAGACTGAATACGAAGACAATTTGCACGCGAATAAAGGAGCAAAATAATTTTGACGCAGTTGAAATGATATTTTAGGGATTTAGTATAAATTGTCTTTAAGCCTAAAGACAATTTTTAAAAGAGGAAAGATGCAATTCGACTAATTATTTCTAGATGTTTTTTGATATAAAAAAAAGATCAAGATGTGTATTTTCTATAAAAATCAACAATCGAAATCTTTCCCTTCTTTTCTCATCTGCATGATCTTTTCGATAAATTCGTCAATTCTAGTTTCAGCAATATCATTTGATTTTTTAAAACGTATACATCCTTTACCAAGGTTTAATCCTTTAAGTAATTCTCCGTTTGGATCAACTTTTTTAATATCTCCAACATAAAAACTTACATAATTCATCTGTGCATTAAGTTGAAATAACACACCTTCTGTATCGCTATAACTCAACATTTTATAATGAATACCTTCGACTAATTTGGGTACTTTGGCTTGGATAATTTTTCGCAACTCTTGCACTTTTTCTAGTCTCCAATCTTTTTCTAATTGGTTAAGATATTCGGTTGGTGTTTTTACGTCGTATTGCATAGTTTTGAAATTTTAATTTAGTAGTTAGAGATCCGATCCCTCGTAACAATAAAATCAAACATCATCATCCAAATTCGTTTGCAACGCATCTCGCGTCCAAGTTTTCTCCAAACCTTCTTGCATATTTTTGAAATGAGTAACACCTTGATGAATATTTAAAAAATATTTTTGCTCTCCCATTTTTTCGATAAATCCACTCTTAGTCGCAAAATCTCTCACCGGACCAATCATTCCTGAGATATAAAAAGTGATATTTTTATTATCTAAATAATGTTGCATTTCTTCCAAGGTATGCAATCCTGTACTATCCATTCCATGAATGCTACTCGCATCAAGCAAAACCATTTTAGGTGCCACTTCTCTTTCGTTGATTAATTCTTGAGTGGTTTCTTGAAAGTAAGAAGCATTTCCAAAATAAAGTTGATCGTCAAATCTAAATACCAAAATATCCTCAGGTTCTTTAGCAGATTCAAATCGATCAATATTTCGATAATTAATCGACCCTGGGAGTTTTCCCAGAATAGCAATATGAGGTTTGGAACTTCGATATAAAACCATACAAATTGACAACACAACTCCTGCCAAAACTCCTTCTTCAATTCCAAAAGCCAAGGTGACAATAAACGTCGTCAACATCATATAAAAATCCGAGCGGTGAGTTTGCCACAGATGCTTCGCCTCATGCCAATCAAATAAACTTTTGACGGATAACAATATAATTGCAGCCAAAATCGCCTTAGGCAAAAAGTAAAAAAGTGGTGTCAAAAAGACTAAGGTCAACCCAATTAAAATCGCTGTAAAAATAGACGCAAATCCAGATCGTGCTCCCGATTCATTATTTACTGCAGAACGAGTAAAACTTCCCGAGGTCGGAATAGATTGAAAAAATGCACCTCCTATTTTCGAAATCCCAAGTGCTATTAATTCTTGATTTGCACGAATTTGATAATCGCCATGTTTGGCTTGAAGTACCTTTGCAATCGCAATACTTTCGACAATACAAATAATGGTTACTGTAAAAATAGTAGGATATAAAATCTGTATTTTCTCCCAGGTCATTTCTGGCATTTGGAAAATAGGTAATCCTTGAGGAACGTCTTTTACGAGATCGATTCCCATTTTTTCTTCGCCTACAAAATAAACTAGTAACGTTCCCACAATCACTACCAATAATGCTCCAGGAATTGCTTTATTTATTTTTTTCAAAACCAACATTACGATGATACTTCCAATACAAAGAGCTACCGTCACCCAATTCGTTTCAGCAAAATGGTTAGATGCATAATGAACTGTTTCGTAAACATGCGAAAACCGTGGAATGGAGATCCCTAACAAATCTTTCAACTGACTAATCGCAATAATAATCGCAGCTGCAGAAGTAAAACCAACAATGACTGGATGGGAAATAAAATTCACTAAAAAACCTAATCGAAATACACCTAACAACATCTGAGCAATCCCAACCAAGAGTCCCGTCAAAATCACTAACGAAATATATTCAGGTGTCATTGGATCTGCAATTTGGCTCACTCCTGCCAAAACTAAAAGTGCTGAAATCGCTACTGGACCAATCGACATTTGGCGAGATGTTCCTAAAACTGCATATAATAAAAGTGGAATCAACCCTCCATACAATCCATAAATTGGAGGCATTCCAGCAAGCATTGCATACGCCATTCCTTGAGGGACTAACATCACAGCAACAGTAATACCTGCAATTAAATCTTTCCTCCAATCTTTAGAAGAATGAGTTGAAAAATTTTCAGTAATTGGAAAAAAGGATTTTAAATTCATATTGCAAAAATAAGAGATTCAAAACTAATATCTGTGACCTGAATCACATTTGTATTGTTTTTTTTTTATTCTATCATTTTTTATTTCATCCCTAGATCAAAGTCTGAATTATTGAATTAGCCAACCGATACCATTTGTGGAAATTTGTTTTTTTAATACCATGGATTGAGAAGTGAAAATTACTGATTAACTGTTTTCTGTAAAAAAAACAGAATCTTACTAAGATTCGGGTTGACTCATCTTTTAAAACAATAGTAATTTATTTTGCCATCATGCCGAGCAGATTGCTACGTAGTGTAGAAGGCCTCGAAAGGATACGACAAATTGATTTATATTTTTTAAAACCAATTCGACTCAGGATTAATTTTCACTAGATTATGTTGGATAGCAAATACAACTAAACCAGCCGTATTTCGACAACCCGTTTTTTCCAATAATTTATTTCGATGTCCATCAACAGTACGTGGAGAGATAAATAATTTTTCGCCAATTTCCGCCGTCTTGTATTGCTCGCAAATGAGTTGTAAAATTTCTTTCTCTCGAGCAGTCAAATCAATTTGAAAAGGCATGCTTATTTTTGGTCGAGTCTTTTGAATCATATTTTCACGGATGATTTCCATGACAGCTTGATTATAGAAAAAACCTTTATCTGCTACTTCTCGAATAGTTTTTTCCACTTCCTCAGGAGAGGTATTTTTAGGTAAGTAAGAAGCTGCACCTAATTCTATCATATTGATAATGAACGCTTTTGAGAAATAGGTAGACAGGATAATTATTCTTAATTCAGGATGTTTTTCTTTTAAAATTTTCGCAGTATCAATTCCATTAAGCACGGGCATATTTAAATCTAACAATACAACTGCAGGCATTTCTTCAGCAGCTGCAAAGTTATCCAAAAGCTCTTGTCCGTTCCCAGCTTCTAGCAAAAATTCTATCCCTTCGAAGTCGGCGATGAGCATTCCCATCCCTTTTCGGAATAAAGCTTCATCATCAGCGATAGCTACTTTTATCATAGTTTTTAATTTTATTTGGGAATTGGAAATTCAACAAGATCACACACCACCCGAAATCCGCACCAAAATCCCTTTTCCCTCTGTAGATTGAATATCCATTTTTCCTCCAATCATCTTCACTCGACTTTCCATATTTTGAGTACCGAGTCCTTTTCTTTCTTTTAATTTATCAAGATCAAAACCTTTCCCATTATCTCGATATTCCATTTTTATTTTTTTAGAACCAAACCAAAGATCAATCAAAACTTGTTCGGCTTGACCATGCTTGATGGAGTTACTAATTAATTCTTGAATGATTCGAAACAAATTCAATTCAGTCATTTTATCAGCTAACCTTCCTTCATTTTGCTTAACTTCTAACAATACATTTACGGAATCAGATTTTTGATAAGATTCAATTAATTCTTTCGCCGCTTCGACCAGTCCAAATTTATCTAAAGTTGGTGGCAACAAGTCATGAGAGATTCTTCGAGTCGTATCTATTGTTGTGTTAATTACTTCCTTTATATCCGAAACCATATCCAAAATCGGAGGCGATTCTTTTGCCGCTCGCTCGATGCGATGCATATTTAAAAAGATGACATTGAGCTTTGACCCAATGTCATCATGTAGATCTTTTGCTATTCGCTTTCGTTCTTTTTCTTGAGTAAGGATAGTACTATAAAGTAAGTTTTCTTGATGCTGCAATTCAGTTATTTTTGCTTTCAACTGTTCTGATTGTAATTTTCTTTGAGAAAAAGTAAAGAACAAAATAAATAAAAGCGCCAATAACAACATGACAAAAATGCCTACTCCCATTAAGATAAAGACTTCGTTTTGCTGAAAGCTACTTTGCATATACTTATTAAAATTAGGAATTGAAAGATTACATTTAGTAAAACATTGATAAGCCAAAAACTATTAATTGATGTGGTATCAGTATCACTCGAAACCAACATTTTCATAAACATAAAAATAAATAAACTACCAGAATAATAAAGCATTGTAGCAAAATTTATCCAGAGTGCTGATTGATTCTCTGGTGTTGAGAAATCTGTAATACCAAAATTTATAAAGAAATAATAAATAGCATACCCAATTATGATCAATTGAACTAGTGTTTTTGAATTACTATTAAATCCTGTAATAGGTTCTATAAAAATTGAATTTAGAATAATCAAAACAGCGATTATAAAAACAAAAGGCCAATAAAACTTTTGAACTTTTTCTTTAGTAGTAAATTGGTATTTATAAAATAATGACCAAGTTAAGAATTCAAAAAACGTTTAGATGTGAAGAAGATAGAGATTATTGGTTCCGGATGTGAATAAAACTCTTGATATGATTTCAGTAACTAAATTTAATATTAAAAATAACCCAATAATTCTAATATCTACTGGAAGTCTTCTAAACCTCAATAAGTATAGTAAAAAAGAAATAACTAACAATCCTAAAGCAATATCCGCTAAACTTAGCGCAAGCGTTTTAATCATAATTTCCTTATTAGATAATTTATTTTATTCGTTACACAACGTTGGGCATGGTTTTGTGAAATCCCAAAACCGCTCACCTGCTCCTTTAGAAGCAAATACTTCCGCTCCTCCGTTTACATCTACATTTGACATATCTCTATCAGAAAAGAAAAGATCTATCATGTTTTTTCCTGACTTAGGATTAGGTTTTACTCCAAGGTAAGCTGTTACTTGACCTCCTGGTATACTTTTCACCATTTGTTGTAACTCACATTTAGGTATCTTAAAATAAATAACATTAGGATTCTCTACTCCCCCTGTTCGATCTTTTAAAGAATCTATTATATCTTGATTGTTTGCTAGATAAGAAGAATAATTACTCAGCATGTCAAAAGCTTCTTCCGGTGATATTGTATCTGGCATAACTGAAACACAATTATCAACTGCAACTATATCTGTTTCCCCTACTCCATACTTATTAAATAATAACACACCTATTGCTAATGCAAATAATAGTGTCCACGCATTTGGTTTGAAATTCATAATTGTTTGTTATTAAGGTTAAAAAAATTAAATATCTATTTGTAAAATACTCCCAAATGTTGAGAAAACATAAATAACCTATTTCACACACCTTTCTTCCTTCTAAACAAATCCTTCATTTTCATTTGAAAAATCAATAAATGAATCCATGCAATATTAAATATTCTAAATTGTGTTTTTACACTCCACAAAATCAAACAGGTAAAAATACCCGTTACATCAGGTAGTTTCACCTGAATACTAATTGCATATTTTTTGCCCTTCTATTTTATTGAATTTTATCCCATATTTGTATTAACCAAATTGAAAAAATAAAAACTCATACACCCCTAAGTCTACTCCATGTATACTAAACCAATGAAAACAATCTCAGTTGGAATTATAAAACCCACGTTAACCACAGAATATTTACGTGATATGTGGGTTTTATATTCCCGCTACCACGATGTGGATCAGAGATCTTTTTTTTACGAAATGGGCTCTAATGATTACTACGCACTCTACACGAATGGTAAAAAACTAATCGGTTTTACAGGTTTCCGATATCGGAAAATTAACACCGAACACGGTACCTGCCAAGCAATCCAAATTAGTCAAACTGTAATGGACAAGAATTTTAGAGGTCAATCTTTAGTGCCTCGAACTTGCCTCTCACTCTTTATCAAACACTATCTTCGATATCCATTTCGGCCGCTGTATGCTTGGTGTGATGCGGTCTCATTTAAACCATATTTGATGTTTGCCAATGAAGTGGAAAATTTCTATCCGACTGCTATAGAAGAAACTCCTGTTAAAATAAAATCAGTTTTAGCCCAACTCGGTAACCACCATTATGGAGTAAACTATAACCCTAAAACCAATGTGGTGAGAAAATTTCAAAAGGTAATAAATGACGATACTACCACTATTACTGAAGAGGATTTAGAAAATCCACATATCGCTTTTTACAATAAACAAAAACTCGATCATATTCATGGCAACGGCTTTTTAGTCATCGCGCCAATCAATTTTCGTAATATGCTTTTTTTAATAAAAAAAATCATCGCGAAAGGATTTTATAAGCTTTGGAAAAACTAAAACTATTCTTTTAACCCCGAAGTCAGAATAGTGTTTTCGCAAAATTTCATGGCGCCCTGATATTTCGAAATTTTGTGTTGACGCTATTCGTTTTTAATCCAGATCTCTAACTCTTCTTCCAATAGGAGAAGGGGTAGAGATCTGGGTTAAAATCTAGTCCAGTCTCTCTGTCAATATCGAATACATCGTTTTGATTCCATCCACATAATTTCCTACTCGAATATTTTCATTTGGACTATGCTGATTATTATCACGATTTACCGTCGGAACAGAAACAGCTGGCACACCAAGCTGATTGACAAAAGGAGAAATTGGAATACTTCCTCCAGCAGTTCTAATTCGGATCGGTGATTTTCCAAAAGCTTTAATCATTCCTTTGTTCAACCATTGCCCCACTTCCGAATCAAAATCAGTTCGAAAAGCTAAGTAAGAATTCTGAAAGGAAAATTGACAAATACGTGGATGCTTCGCTCGCTCTTGCGAAGTTGGTTTTCGATCAAGCACAAGGTAACCTTGACTAACAATGTGTTCACGAATCAATTTGATTAATCGATCAGGATCACTTTCTAGCACTAATCTTACATCAATTTCTGCTACAGCCGATGAAGGAATGATGGTTCTTTTTTCAGAACCTACCCAACCTGACGACATGCCTCGCACATTCAATGAAGGATATTGCAATGACTCTTGATAAGTTTGTGCCACTTTATCACCTGAAGCAATTCCAATTTTTGCATTGAGATAAGCTTCATCATCTGGAATAGATTTTAGAATTCCTTTCACTTTTTCGCTAATGGTGATTCCATCATAATAACCTGGAATTGTCACTCGTCCACCTTCATCTTTCATACTCGAAATCAGTTGCGATAATCGCACGGCTGGATTCGGTACCCAATTTCCATAGTGCCCGCTGTGCTGAGGAAATACTGGTCCAAAGATTTTTAAAGTAATCGTTGAAATTCCTCGAGCTCCAAAAGTCAAGGTAGGTTGATTCGTAATATGCATCGGCCCATCGAATATGATAAACATATCTGATGCCAACTGTTTTTTATATTTCGTCACCGCATTTGGTAATTGAGGAGAACCTAATTCTTCTTCAAAATCAAGAATCACTTTCATATGAAAGTTGGGTGATTCATTTTTATCCATCATCATATCTACCGCAGTCAAAAACATATTAACTGGACCTTTGGCATCTGAAGTTGAACGAGCAAAAATCCGCCAATCTCGATTCATTCTTTTCCCAAAAAGGGAACTCCATGCTATCGTTTTCCAACCACCCTCAGGATCAATTTCTTTTAATGTTGCTTCATAAGGATTTTTTTGAAACCAATGATTTGGATCTACAGGTTGTCCATCAACTTGCAAATATATCAAAACAGTCTTTGCGTTTTTATTCCTACATTTTTTTTCTGCGAGTAAAAGTGGAACTGTTTCCGTTTCCAATCGCGAGGTGGTAAATCCTCTTTTTTCAAAATGCTTTTCACTCCATTTTATGTTGGGTTCGAGTTCATCGGGATTATTTGCATCGTTGGGCATGGAAAGTAATTCCTTGAGTTGAGGGAAAGATGCTTTTGCATATTTTTCAAAAATTATATCATCTGGAAGTTGTGAAAAAATAGTAGTTGAAAAGATTAGAATGTAAAAATTGAGGAGTAAAAATTTGAATTTCATTTTGAATTGGTTTTGTTAAATCATTTAAAATAGACCAGATTTTTCAAAATGAAAAATACAAAAAGAAAAATAATCTAATGCACATCTACCTTTAATTAAATTTTATTCAAAAAAGTAAAGTATTCAAAGTGCTGAAAATCAACACTTTATACCTACCGAACTCTTTTCTCCTTTTTTTATTTCAAAAAACATTTGCAAAACAATTTAAAATCATTTTACTTTGTAACTCAAAGTACTTTTAAAAACATTAAAAATGAATCAACAAAAAATAATTTCCGGTTTTGTTTTGATCGGAACAATCCTCTTTCATTCTTTTTTTTGGAAAGAAAAAATGGGAATAAATGTTTTGATTTTTACCGCTTACATCTTAGGCACATACTTTTTTATTTTCAACAGAAAGGAGATGTCAAAGGAAGCTGTTTTCACTTCCATTGTTACCTTGCTAATGGCGGTTATGGTTCTCGTTAATAATTCAATTTTGAGCATGATGATGTTTGGAATTTCATTTATGTCAATGGCTGGATTTATTCATCAGAAAGAATTGAAATTCTTTTTTTATGGCTCATTTCAAAGTTTACTTCACCTCGAAACTATTCCTAAAAATCTCTTTGGAAAGAAAGATGAACTTGAACAAACGATAAGCAATTGGAAACGTGGTTTGGTCTACGCCCGAATTACTATCCTGCCATTGATCGTCTTGGGAGTTTTTTATGGGTTATACTATTCTGCCAATCCAAAATTTGCCTCTCTTTCCAATCAAACTTGGGATTTATTTTTCGAATATTTTAA
>CAJQQY010000289.1 GCA_905480595.1 uncultured Saprospiraceae bacterium
AAACCAATTTCTATTTTTTCGGGAAATCTATTTTTGATTCCAAAATGTTCAAACTCATATTTTATATTAGAAGTCGAAAATGATTTTTCTAACATGTCATCTACCGCGCTAATTAAACCGAATTCTTCCAAAGCACGAGGCATCATTTGATGCGAAATGTTACGAACATCATTAGCTGCATCATCCAAGACATTTGTCAATTTATTTAAAGTCGAAGCGTCAGTTTCAGAAGTGGTTTTAATTTTGGAAGAGAGTTGCGACCAAGCCATTTTGAGTCCGCTGAGTTGTTGTCCGATTCCGTCATGAAGATCTTTAGAAATTCGTTTTCGTTCCTTCTCTTGCGCTTCGATCGTGAATTGAGTCGCCTGTTCTTGAAAGGCTAATTCTTGTTCTGCTAGCTTTGTTTTTTCTTTTAAATTTCTTCGATTAAACAAAAGTCCACCAATTAATAACAATAACAATGTGCCTAAGCCTAACCCAATTAATTGATTTTGTTTTTGACTAATGGCCAAGGTTTGAATTTTATTTTCACTTTTTAATTGGATGTTTTATTTTTCCTTTTTTTCAGTTTCATAACGAGTGTTGAGTTCCGCAATTCTTTCCGTCTTTTCTATTTCAAAAAGTGTGTCTTTTATTTCTGTAAATGTTTTGTGATGCTTAAAGGCATTTGGGAAATCACCTTTAGCTTCGTAGATTTTTGAAAGTGTTTGGTGAGCATTTCGAACTTCTTCTTGTGCCTCGATTTCCTCTGCTCTTTGCAAACTTTGCTTTGCGAAAGATTCCGCTTTTCGTATTTTTTTTGTTTTAAAAAAAATATCCGCAAGACTGTTTAATGTGAATGCAGTTTCCTTTTTGTTATCATATTCTTCATAAAAAACTAAAGCACGTTCGTGGTAATCTTGAGCTAATTCAAGGTTGCCTAAATTCTTATGAGCCAATCCTAAGTTCTCTAAAGCGTAAGGCATATATTGTCGAATACCCAAGGCTTCTAAACCTTTCAATGATCTTTCAGAATACTCAATAGTTGCTTGATAATCTTTCATGTCTAAATAAACAGAACCAATATTTACTTCCGTTGCAGCTATTCCGAATCCATGTTTTATTTCTTCATAAATAGCCAAGGAGCGTTTGTAGTATTCAATGACCTTAGTGTAATTTTTTTCTTTTTTATAAACGATTCCAATGTTGTTCGCACTTTGTGCAATGCCACCTTTGTCTCCTAACGCTTCGTAATATTTCAATGCTTCAAATAGTTGTAACAATGCTTTTTCATTTTGTCCTTTTTGGTCAAATACGATTCCGATATTGTTAGAGGTGTTTGCTATTTCGAGAGAGTCATTTAGTTTTTTGAAAACGGTTAATGCTTTGTTTCCATAGTCTAACGCTTTTTCAAATTCGCCTTGACCTTCGTAGGTTACGCCGATTCTTTGCAACGCGACACCTTTCCATTTTTCTAAATTCAAACCTTGTGAAAGCTCCAAAGCTTCTTGGCAATAAGTACGCGCAGCATCTGCATCTTGAAACTTTATTTCATTGCAAATTTTTAATAAGACTTGTATTTTTGATTCGCCATCCAGAGTTGGAAGTACTTTTTTTAAACTATCAATGATAGCGTTTTGTGAAAAAGATAAAACAGGAAGCAAAAGTAATAGAAGTAGAAAAGTGTTCTTTTGGCTTGACATTAGAGACAATTGATTTGGGAAAATATTTTAAAAAAATCAAAATACGGAATTGATTTTAAAAACTCCAATTCCTCTTCGGGATGAAAATTATTTTCCATCTTGATCAGAAGAAATACCCGTTTGTAATTCTGTAAAATAAATATTCGCGTAGGGGATAGGTTGATTTACTTCATTTAAAATGCAGCTGCTGATAGGTTGGGCATCAACTTGTAGATATATTGTTAGAAAGAACCGAAAAATAATTAAGCGAATTGGATTTTGAATAATTGATAATGAAGTTATAGCTTAATTTTTTTTACAAAAGGAATAAGGGAGAAAGAGAGTTTGATTGATCTAAATACTAAGTGTTTTGTTTCTTTAATAAGTACAAAGAAGGGTTAAATAATCTAACTTCAAAATTAATACCTTTTGATTATACGAAATTATACGAATTAATATTTCAGGAACAGAAACTAAAAGTATATTTAATTTTATTAGATATAATATACCCGATACTTTGTATTTCTTTGATTTTCAGCTATTTACCTGTCTTTTTTGTTAAAAAAAAATTATCTTGTACTTGTTAGCATAAACACTATTCAAGATAGAGAACAGATACAAGCGCTTATGAGAATCTTATTTTTACTTCTATTAGTCATCTCGACTAATCTTAGCTTAGCTCAAGGTACTTCACGCATAGATAGTATTTTATTGGAGATAGAAAATACTCCCGATGATGAAAAACTGGATGCATGGAGAAAATGGTTTGGGGATGCTGGAAAAGAAGACCAACCTAATTTAATTTCGTTATTAGACAATGCTTATAAAGATGCTTTAGAAATAGTAGGAAGAGATTCTGCGACTATTTGGAAACTCTATCGACAATCATATCTCGCTTCAAAATTTCAAGAATTTGGTCAAGGGAATGTAAGTGTTAAGCTTTTTGATAAAATGAAGACTACTGCAGACTCTTTGACTGCACTAAAAGGATCTACTCATTATACCTTAGTATGGTGTCATTATCGAATGGGGTTGTTCAACTATTCTCAAAATGATATGGAGAAGGCGGAAGAACACTATAGAAAGGCAGTTGAGCTAAATAAGCCTTTAAAGGATCGACAATTGGATTTTCAAATTTATAGGAATCTAGGTTTATTAAGAACCTACATAGGGGAATATGATGGAGCTAAGGAAGCTTATAACAAAGCAGATTCTCTCTTGGAGTTTATTTCGGTTTCAGGTGCAGCAGAATATGGATTTTATTATACTAAAGCGTTTCTGCATAGTGGTTTGGGAGAACATGAAATAGCTAATGATTATTACAGAAGAGTTATAGATAGCCTACAATTTTTTAGGAAGACAGTTCAACATTCAGCTCAAATAGCCTATGGAAGCACATTTTGTAATATGGGAGAAGTAGATAGGTGTGTTCGTTATTTTGAGAAATTAAGACCCACCATGGAAAAAGATAGTACAGCTGCCACTATGCTAGCTTTTTCTGAGAAATACTCAGAAGCTTTAATGTTAGCTGGGAGATATGAAGAAGGTAAAGATTGGTTTGTTAAGTCAAGAGGCTATTATTATATAATACAAGAAGCTCGACGAAATGATGAAGTGCAAGAATGGCAAACTAAATATGAAACGAAAGAAAAAGAAGGAAAAATTCAATTATTGGAGCAAGAGAAAACTATAACTCAAACTCGTTTGATGGTCATTTCATTAATTGGACTCTTCGGGATTGGAATCCTTTCTTTTTTTATTTATAGAAACAGAAGTAAGCGAAAGCAACTGGCACTTCAATTAGAATTAGATCGACAACTTGCAGAAAATAGAGATCGACTTTTTTCATCCATTACTCATGATATTCGTACTCCATTGGCTTTAATGCTTGCTCCACTTGAAAGAGCTGAGAGTAATGTGGTTGATCCATCAACAAGATCTGATATCCAATTGGCAAGGAGAAATGGGAAACGGTTGATGGAACTTTTTAATCAGATTTTAGACTGGAATAAAACAGAGGCAAAAGCAATGAAGCTAAATCCTCAAGTTGGACAGTTAGAATTTACTTTTAAATCACTAGGTGAAAGGTATGAGCAACAAGCTATCGAAAAAGGAGTGATTTATACCCAAAAAATTAAAATGCCAAAAGGACAATTTCTTTTAGATTATGATAAGTTGGATAAAATTCTTTCCAATCTAGTAGGGAATGCAATCAAGTTTTGTGATCCAGGACAAGGTGTGACTTTGGATGCTGATTTTGAGAAAAAGGATAGTAAGTATTCTTTAGCCTTAGAAGTAAGTGATCAAGGGCCAGGTATTGCAGCCGATGAACAAAAAGGACTTTTTGAAAGATATGTTCAAGGAACTCAAGGAAAATTAAAAGGTGGAACTGGAATAGGATTGGCCTTGGTCAAAGAATTGGTTGAGATGATGGGGGGAGATATCGACCTCCAATCTGAAATTGGAAAAGGAGCTACATTTAAAGTCAATATTCCAATTGAAATGATTGATGAAGTACCGGTGAGTGTTTTATCAAACCAAGAAGATTCAACAGGCCTTGCTGCCAATAGTAATTCAGATAAAACTTTAATTTTAGTAGTGGAAGATGAACCTGAATTATTAGAATTTTTAAGATCGGCTCTTTCTAGCGAATATGATGTGGAAATTGCCAATTCTACCTCAACAGGTTTGAATATAGCCATTAATCAAATTCCAGAAATTATTATTTCTGATTGGACATTGCCTGATCATAATGGTGGGTGGTTATGTCAAGAAATTTCTAAAAATGAATTAACGGCTCATATTCCAGTTATGATTTTGACAGCCCATAATAGTGATACAAATCAAAAACAAGCGTTTGATTCTGGAGCAGTTGCCTGGATGAATAAACCATTTCGAATAGATACTCTCAAGAGGCAATTAAAAACCATTTTGATGCAACAACAAAGAGCACAGAATTTATGGAAAAACGCTACGGTTCCTGAAAATGTAACTGATAAACAAATCGAGCAAGTAGAAACGGTTGATCCATTTATGCAAAAAGTATTCAAGGTAATCGAAGAAAATTATATGGATGAAAAATTCTCAGTTGAAAAGATGGCTGAAGCACTATTTTTAAGTCGAGTCCAACTATTTCGTAAAATAAAAAGTATAACAGGAAGTAGTGCGAGTAAAATGATAAATGAATTTAGGCTAAAAAAAGCTCGTACGTTATTACAAGAGTCTGGAAAATCAGTTTCAGAAGTAACATTTTTAGTCGGATTTGCTGATCCAAGTTATTTTGGAAAAGCTTATAAACAATATTTTAGTGTTTCTCCATCTCAAGATTTAGGAAGTCGATAATTTATTTTGGAGAAAAGACTTATTTAATCCTTAAAAGGGTTTCTTTTTTGAAAAATCAGAAAAAAGAAACCCTTTTTTATTTTTTTTTGAAAAAAATCTCTTTTTACTCTTCATTTTCAGCCTCTAAATATTGCAAAATCTATTCCTTAAAAAAGAGCTGGTAATTTGGTTACAAATCATCGGTGAAATAGTTACCTCCTGCCGGTATAATTGTATCAAATCCGTGAAACATTAAGTGAGAATGCTATTTTTTTTAAATTTTCCCAAGGAAATTTGTTGTGTTTAAAGAAATAGTAAGGTTTTAAGTGGTTGATTATCAGTAGTTTATGGTTGGTTTTTTGTTCCTGTAACCTCTTTCCTAGTTTTTGAAACCTATCTACCTAAAGAATTTTAGATCCCGATCTATATTTACATCGTATTAAGGAACAAACGTTCAATTAAACAAACACTAAAAAACAATAACATGAATAATTCAATAAAAAACTTCGCAAGCAAATTAAGAGCGACACAAGTAATCAATAAAAAAGGATTAGCAACGATAAAAGGAGGACAAGGTGATCCACCACCATGGGGAGATAATGCAGCAAGTGATCCACCACCATTTGGCCACCAAGAAAATTAAAAGTGATCCACCATCATTTAGATAAGAATGATAGTCTTCGATAAAAAAACAAAAATTTAAAAACACTAAAAGAACAAACACATGAAAAATATATCAAACTTCGCAAGCAAATTAAGTGCGACACAGGTAATCAATAAAAAAGGATTAGCAACGATTAAAGGAGGACAAGGTGATCCACCACCATGGGGAGATGCAAAAGTGAAAAGTGATCCACCACCATTTGGTCACCAAGAAAATTAAAAGTGATCCACTCCATTTGGATTATAATAATTTAGGAGTGAAAGAATTGGAAAATAAATTAACTAGAGTTGGTCTCGTCAATAAAATAACAAGGCTTAACAACAGGAGATTAGAACTAAAAAAGATCTAAATTTTATTTCAATTAATACAACATAAAAACCTCTGTAGTCATTTGACTACAGAGGTTTTTATATTTTATGTGAAGAACAATTTTTTTAAATTCAAAAAAATCAAATGATGGAAAAAATATTAAAAGCAATAATTCTAATTTTATTTATTTCCTCTTGTCAAAGTATAAGTGAATTAGAAAAACTTGGTAAGCATTACCAAGATCATAATGATTATAAAAGCCTTGAAAAAGTAGTCGCATTAATTGAGTTGGATGCTGACACTTTATTTGTGAAAAACATTTTAGGAGAGCCAATTGACATGGGGTTTGATTATCGATATTTAATAGATTCGGTAGGGGAGAAGGGTTGTGTGATTGGAGCAGTTTTCCACATCAATGAATATGGGAAAATTGATCAAAAATGGATTGATGAGATTTGTGAATAAATTCTAAAAATCCTATTCATTTCATAGCATATAAAAAAATGTTTATTTCTTCTTTTCCAAAGATAATTTCCTTACCTTTGCGCCGCTAAAATAATTACTTAACCACATACCGTTGATTTTCAACGATTTATATAAAATCAGAAAAACAATAGGTATTACAAATCTAAGATTCAAATATGTCAGATGACAAGAATCTAAAAGAAACTTCAGAAGAAGAAGTGAAAGACGCAGCAGCAGTAGTAGAAACTACAGAAGATACTAGCGTTGATAAAATTGCATTAGAAGAATTGGTAGAAAAGAAAGCAGATCAATTCAGCACTCCTCACGATGACTTCGATTGGGAATTAGGAAACGGATTAGCGTCTCCTTACACGGACGAAGAAAAAGCAAAATACCTAGAAGAATACGAGGCAACTTTGACTTCGGTTTTAGAAAATGAAATCGTAAAAGGAAAAGTATCATCTATTAATAGTGGTGATGTAGTATTAGACATTAATTACAAATCAGATGGTTTGTTATCATTGTCTGAATTCCGAGATATGCCAGATTTGGCTATCGGAGATATGGTTGAGGTGTATGTTGAGCAGCAAGAAGATATGAGAGGTCAATTAATTCTTTCACGAAGAAAAGCGAAATTATTACGCGCTTGGGAAAGTATTGTTGATTCATACAAAAACGGTACTATTATTAAAGGTAACGTTGTAAGTAAAACTAAAGGTGGATTAATTGTAGATGCAGGTGGATTGGAAACATTCCTTCCAGGATCTCAAATTGATATTAAGCCTATCATTGATTATGATGCATACGTTGGTAAAACAATGGAATTCAAAGTAGTTAAAATCAATGAAGTAATTAAAAATGCAGTTGTATCTCACAAAGCATTGATCGAAAGTGATTTAGCTGAGCAAAGAGATGCAATCATCGGAAGCTTAGAAAAAGGACAAGTGTTAGAAGGTTTAGTGAAAAATATCACGGACTTTGGAGCATTCTTAGATTTAGGAGGTGTAGATGGTTTATTATATATCACAGATATTTCATGGGGACGTATTTCACACCCAAGCGAAATTTTAGCATTGAACCAAAAAATCAATGTTGTAGTATTAGACTTTGATGAAAACAAAAAGCGTATTTCATTAGGTCTTAAACAATTACAACCACATCCGTGGGAAGTATTGGATGCTGCAGTTGCTGAAGGTTCTTCTGTTAAAGGTAAAATCGTAAATATCGAAGACTATGGTGCATTCCTTGAAATCCAGCCAGGAGTTGAAGGTTTGATCCATGTATCTGAGGTGACTTGGAGTAATCAACCAGTTAACGCTAGAGATTTCTTCAAATTAGGTCAAGAGTATGAAGCAAAAGTAGTTACTATCGACCGTGAAGATCGTAAGATGTCATTATCTGTTAAGCAATTGACTGATGATCCATGGAGTGTAATCGAAAAACAATTCCCGAAAGAGAGTCGTCATACAGGTAAAGTGAAAAACTTAACTCCTTATGGTGTATTCGTTGAGTTGGAAGAAGGTATCGGAGGAATGGTTCACATTTCTGATTTGTCTTGGACAAAACGATTCTCTCACCCTTCTGAATTTACAAAAATCGGAAACGATATTGAAGTTGTAATTTTGGATATCGATAAAGATCACCGTAAACTTTCTCTTGGACACAAGCAAATTGAAGAGAATCCTTGGGACACTTTCGAACAAGTATTCCCAGTTGGATCTTACCATGAAGCTACAGTTGTAAGAAGAGATGACAGAGGTGCGATCGTTCAGTTACCATATGGTCTGGAAGCATTTGCTCCAATCAAGCATGTTAGAAAAGACGATGGAAAATTAGCAAATGTTGAAGAAGCATTAACTGTAAAAGTTATTGAATTCAACCGAGATGATAAACGAATTTTAGTTTCACACTTACGTTACTTAGAAGATATCAGAAGAGAAGCTGATGCATCTGTACGTCAAGAGAAACAACAAGTTCGAAAAGAAACTACGCAAGCAATTCAAAAGCAACAATCAAAAGTAGAAAGAACTACTTTAGGTGAGTTGGCTGGATTTGATGCTTTAAAGCAGCAATTAGCTGGCGACAAAGCAACCTTCACTCCTCCACCATTGAAGAAGGAGAAAGAAGAAACTCCAGCTGAGCCAGTTGTTGAAGAAAC
>CAJQQY010000290.1 GCA_905480595.1 uncultured Saprospiraceae bacterium
TCCATTAGCAATTGTCTTGGAATGATTATGCGTTGTACCGTAAACTAACTCCATGTATTGAAACATATTTTCCCCTCTTTGATATCGAGATGATCCCAAAAGTGTGGCGCTACAATTATTCAAATTCAAGGTTGGATCTGAACCTGTTCCATTTCCCAGCAAATAAGTAATTGGTCGAGTGATGAAATTTTGATTAAAAGTAGTTTCCTCCACTCCTATCAGGTATGCTGGTTTTACCTCAAAGCCAAAAGGCCAGATCTCATAACCACCACATCCCGTTGGGGTATAAAGTTGATTGGTACTTTCATCAATTCTTTGTCCATCAGGATAATAAAAGTATTGGCTTTCACTTACCACATAATCAAATTTGATATTTGGATAAAGTGCATGCGATTTATTTGACGGAGCAAAGACATGAGTGAATCGTCCACCTGAAGATTGTCCCGTAATAATGATCTGATCTAAAACTGGAAAGTGCTCCACATCTGCCAACTGCTCAATTATTTTATCCAACACTTCGAAAGAACTAACCTTATTAGAATTGTTAGATAACTTTCCATCCCGCCAGCCTGTCCCGAACCAATAAAAATCGTCCGCTGAATTGGTTGCTACATTTCTAAAAAATGGAGCGATCAAAACGGTATTCTCAGACAATGATTCTGCATTTAAAGTATTAGTCAAGTAAGAAAAATATTCATCAGGATTATGACTCGCACCATGCACCACGATGACTGCTTGGGTCAAATTTTCCCAAGCTGCATCGGCTTCATAAATCGGATAATTGCTATAAAATTCAAAAGCACCACTTCCTGTCGTTCCATTTAATTGGATCGTTTGCACACATTGAGAAGGAGTGGTACAAGGCGCCATCGAAGTGATAATATTACTTTCTTGAGTGGAAAAAGTAATATTAACTGGTGCGTCTAATTTTTCTCCATTCGCTCCAATCGCACCTGTGCTCAAGGTAAGAGTATAGGTCGTCGAGTAGTTTAACTCCACTTCGATATTTGCTTTTGAATTACTATTAGTATAAGTGATGGTTGGGGCTTCTGCTCCTCCATTGGAAGTAATTGAAAATTGAGAAGAGAAAGCACTCGGATCAAGTACCGATGAAAACGACATAGTTATCGTTCCATCAATTGAAATATTTTGTGCTCCATTTATCAACGTCGCTCCATCAACCGAAATGGATAAAAGGGAGATTTTTTCTACAGAAGAAGAATCATCTTTTTTGCATCCAAAGGCTAAAAGAATTAAAACGAATACTCCAATTTTACTTAATAATTTCATTCGACTATTATCTTTAAGAGTGTATTATTTCATTGCAAAAAAAAAATAAACATACGGCCGATTTAATATTTCCAAGAGAAAAAATAAATGGCCATATGTTTTAATAAGTATCTGTATGATAATTAATATTTTATTTTCTTAAAACCTTAATCACAAAAAGCATAAGGACAAGCCGATGATTGAGTGGACGTTGAAGCAGCAGCACAATCTATTCCGCCATAAGTCCACGTTCCTCCTCCTACTTTATAGCCCCACGAACCTGCATATTCCCATACTTGACCTGTACCATCTACATCTGCGTCTCCATAGACTTCAATGATGTCCATTCCATCAAATAATTCTATCGCATCATCTCCATTTTGAGACATGGCATCCGCTTGGTAAACTGCAGCATATTGGTCATAACATCCACCGAAATAAGTAGCGATTGTTCCTGGTTCCCGTGATACTAAAATATGATCTCCTTCGCTAGCTGACTCTGCTGGAAAAGTAAATTCTATACCATCCGTTCCTCCCCCATTATTCGCCACACCTAAACTGTATTGACTTAAATCTGCAATATCTCGATTGACTCTGACTTCGACAAATTTTCCACCATTGGTTCCTGAACCATCCCAAAGTAAAGCAGATACCCCTTGCAATTGCATTGGATTACAAAATGGATATTTACAAGTTGAAGTTGCATCGGTTGCTGTACCAACTGGATTTTCTACACAAGCTACTCCTGCATAAATCCATTCGCCTGCTAATTTATAAGCCCATGAATCTGTGTACTCCCATACTTCTCCCGTTCCATCTACACCTGGTTCTCCAAAGGATTCTATCGCTACACTTCCATTATAAAGTAGAATAGCATCATCTCCATTTTGTGTCATGGCATCAGTCGTCACTATCGTAAAATCATTAAAACAATTTCCGAAATAAGCCATCGCATCCGCTTCGTCAGCATCACGAACGATAAATATATTTTCTCCTTGAGTGGCGCTTGTCATATCCGCAAAAACAAAATCTATATCTGCTGGATCAGGTGCTGCTCCGTTGGAAGCAATCTCCACTCCGTAGATTCCTAAGTTCGGAATATCTTCTAAAACTAGTAAATGAATTGCACGAACACGCCCGCCTGACCCATCAATATAATTATCTAATTCCATCACTCCTCTAAGTTCTAGCGCAGGAGGTAAATCTCCAAGGTTTAAATTTACTAGTTGCGGAGAGTCTTCTACGGCATTAACTAAATTTGATAAGGCTATCGTAATGGCTTCTGCCCCTTCCAAGTCACCATCATTGATTCCTGTCAACTCAATAGTACCTGTCGTACTTCCTGATGGAATGGTGATAGAGGTTGCACTTGCAGAATAATCGGTATCCAATATTGCAACACCTCCAAAATCTACATCCATAGAAACATCTTCCAAAATTGCAGTAGCAATCGTAGCGGTAACTGTTGCGACTTGTCCTTCAAAAAAATCATTTACATCAGCACTTAAGGTAATACTTGGTGGCTCAAAAGGAGCCGTCCTAAATTCAAAAGAAAAATTACCGGTGCTGGCTTCTCCACCTGCGCCGTAAGTTCCTGCTGGTAAACTAATCGTGTAACTCGTTTCATAAGCTAAAGGGTTAGCAAAACTGACCGTTGCAAATGAATTACTGGCATCATAACTTACTACCAAATCAGCAGCAGGACTAATCGTCAAAGCTGACTCCAAGGTTGAGGAATTTACGCCATGCGAGAATGCCAACTCCAATGCTCCAATAACTGAAAAATTCTCCTCACCTGAACTAATCACCGTACCATTACTTTTCACCTGAAGCACTCTAAAGTCATTAGTGAGTGGAAGATCATTGATGTCATCATCTTTTTTACAAGAAGAAATGATCACCAATAACAATGCAATTACAAAAAGTAAATTTGATGCATTATTCGTTTTATTAAAAAAATTAATATTCTTCATTTTATAAATTATTTCTTTGTTTTAAAATTGTATTCATCCACCAGTTGTTGTAAAAAATCTGCATCGGTTTGATCCATAAAAATCAAATAAAGTTTTTCGCCATTAATATCTTTGGTCGTCAATCGCTTAGGAATTTTCGCCGTAGATTTATTGGTAAAATATTTAAAAAAAGCTAATCCTAATAAGTAGGTTCCATTCTTGGACGGATGCTTATCATCATCAAATAAATTTAAATCTGGTCGCCACTTTCTAGCTTCCGCAAAAAGAGGCCCGCAAGGAACGTAATCCGATTTGGTTGCTTTACACAGCTTTTTGTACATGCGAGTAATCTCAGGCTGCATGAGTGGATTAGATTTGTAACCCCATGTCATCATAAAAATAGGCTCTGCCCCTTTCTGCCGCACGAGGTCTACAAACTTTTTACTGTAGTCCATAAAGTCCTCAGGGGTATCAATCGCACTTCGACTATGGTTATTAAAAACAACATAATCCCATTGGTGATCTTCCAACATTTTTCGAGTGACCGTTCCTTTTTCACTTTTCCAATGTTGTCCTAAATTAGAACCTCCAACGGTTGATTGCCTCGTTTCGATGACCACATCTTGAGTTTTTGCCATCGAGGTAACTACCTGCGATAGGTTGTAGAAATAAGTAAAACTATTTCCTACAAATAAAACTCTAGTGGTATCTTTTTGAGCTACACTTGTGCCACAAAACAAGAAGACAAATCCAATACTAAAAGCTATTTTTAATAAATTGATTTTAAGATTCATCGTTTTTACTTATTCGTTTACTGGTGTTTTTGCAAAAAGACCAGGATCTGTGGGAGCATTAGAATTAGAATTTATTTCTGCCTCTGAATATGGAAAACGTTCTGGGTAAGGAGGATTTGGTCCATTTACCAAGAAAAAAGGAACAGCAATATTCTGATCACTTTTTCGAAGTCTTCGATCATCATTAAAAGGTATGTACATTCCAAAACCTGACACATATCGCTCCTCGATCACCTCTCTTAAAAAGGCAGTCTTAGGATCAACTCCATCTACATTTTCAATGCCGCCATTGTCAAAATCTGCTACTTCGTAAGCCAGATATAAAAATGGTTGAGTATTGTAATTATCATTCAAATGAGCACCTGAGTTTAACCAAACTCGAACATCATTCAAATGAGGAAGGCCGTCTGCTAACGTTCCATTTCGAGCAGCACATTCCGCAAGAATTAATTTATTTTCAAAAAATGTCACCATGTTTTGTGCTTCAAATTTATCAATGACGCCATTATTTCCATTCCATGCTTCGTCAATTTGATAGTAACCTAGGCGAGCAGTCTCATCCGTTTTTGGATGATTTCTTGAATTGGCATTGGTAGCATCTAACATCTGTAGCAAGTAACTTTGCGTTCCGTCTGCTCCAAAATTTCCAACATCCCCCGCACGTGAACCTTCTAACATTACCCAAAAAGTATTTTTGTCTCCTTCCGTATTCGTCTCTGCACCACGAGGGATAAATTGCATATCACCATCCGCAGACGAAATTCCACTTTGTGCATATGTAATGGCATTACCATAGTCTTTCATTTGCATATAGTAGCGTGCCTTCAAAGTATTGGCAGCCTCAATCCATTTTGTCTTGTCTCCTCCAAAATAAATATCCTCTGACAAATTTTGACTAGAAGCAGATTCCAAATCCTTGATCGCATCATCCAATAATAAATGAAGAGAATTGTAAACACTTAGTTGATCGTCAAATGTTGGATCTAAAATTTCTGCAATATTGACTTCGCTGTAAGGAATATTTCCATATAAAGATGCTGCTGTTCCCGTGGCATGCGCTTCGATTACTTTCGCAATTCCTGTCAATAATAGGTTGTCAGAATTATTGACGATATAACGCATATTGGTCATCACCCCAACATATAATGCTCGCCATGTTCCATCAGAATCTCCTGTAGAAATATTGTATCCATATTGATTAGCGAAAATGGAACCGAAGCCTATTAATTGTCCCGTCCACATATTTGCTACATTATTGATTCGTCCACATTGGACTTGTACATTGGCCAACATGCCTCCTGTCAAAAATAATTTTTCTTCCACATCTGAGAGCACCACATCATTAGGATTTTCATTAATTCCATCATTAAGTGATTCACAAGAAGCGCAAAAAATTAAGCAGGTGATTAAAATATATTTTGATAAAATATTTTTCATAATTGTATTTTTGAATTTAAAATGGATGGTAACCAGAGGTTTACTAAACTTTGAAAGTTTAGTAAACCTTAATTACTACTCTAATAATTTAATAAAATGGTAAACAAATAGGATTTGGTTTGAGGGTTGGTAAAATACTCTACACCCAATGCTTGCCCTACCCCATTTTGATTAACTTCTGGATCAATTCCAGGGACATTATTAATGTTGATTAAATTCCTTCCCGTGGCAGTAAATACAATACTTCCAAATCCAGTTTTTGCTTTGAACGCTTCATTATTTAACGTGTAACTCAAAGAAAGCTCCCGAACTTTTGTCCACGTCGCATCATAAATATTAAAATTATACGCTTGATTATCTCCTAGTCCCCCTCCAATACCTGTTCGATACCAACTCTCATCAAGTAGTACTGTTCCTCCTCCAAAGTTCTTGATATTTCCGCGAACTGTTGTTCCAGCTAGAATAACATCACCTGCGTAATTTTCTAAATTTTGATCTAACGTAACAAGGTTCGCAGTTTCCATCGTCGTTCCAAATCTATTAAGTACATGTAACGTTCTAGGATTAAATTCACCTCCTTGAGAATGTTCAATTACCGCATTCAAACGGAAATTTTTATATGATAAATTCAAAGATAAACCACCTCTCCAATCTGGATTTGGATCTCCCAAAACGATACGACCATCCGTCAATTGAGGAAAACCATTTTCATCTAAAATAAATTTGCCCTCTTCATCTGTTTGAGAACCCGTTCCGAAAATCACTCCCAATGGAAAACCTTCTACCGCTGAAGAAGATACATTACCTCCACCTAGATCAATAGATTCTGTTCCAAATAAATCGGTTACTAAGTTTCTATTTCTTGACCAATTAATCGAAGTATTAAATTGCCAATCTTTGGTATCTAGAATAGTGTAACCTAAGTCTAATTCTACTCCTTTATTTTCCATCGCTCCAAAGTTACCATACTGAGTCGAGTACCCTGAAGAAGGTGTTAAACTAACATTTAATAGAATTCCATCAATCTCGTTTTGGTAATAGGTAGCAGAGAAAGATAGTCTATCATTCAAAAATCTAAGGTCTGTTCCTATTTCCCATTCTGTTTTTATTTCAGGTTCTAGGTTAGGATTTCCTAAATTATTATCTACTCGAAAACCACCTCCAAACAAATCAATATCCAATGGATTATTTAAAGTAGAATAAGAGAAACTCCCTTCCGACAAAGTTTGAAATCTATGCGCAGCAGGCTGTACTCCCACCTTTCCCCA
Organism: uncultured Saprospiraceae bacterium; assembly: GCA_905480595.1. Taxonomy (GTDB): domain Bacteria; phylum Bacteroidota; class Bacteroidia; order Chitinophagales; family Saprospiraceae; genus CAJQQY01. The sequence goes on from CAJQQY010000290.1 coordinate 6,721, forward strand.
AGAAGCTCTTAACTTCCCAAAAGACAACAAATCATTTTTCAAAACAGTCTTGGTAAAATCCCAAGCTGCATCAACTGCTGGATAAAAGAAAGAACCGTCTACTGTGGAAGATGCTTCTAAACCTCCTGAAAAGTTTACATTTAATTGATTGAAAAAATCAAAATTTAAAACCCCATAGCCTCGATTGGAACGTCTATTCACATTTACTTTTTCAAAAATAGAAGCCTCTGATGATGTATTCAACGAAGTCGTTTCTTTGCTAGAGTTAACTAAGAACCCTGTAATTCTTCCTGTATTTCGTTGAAAGCTTCGATCATTAATACTCCATCCTAAAGTTGTCGTTAGACCAATATTATCCGTGAGGTTGAAATTAGCTTTTCCTAAAACATCTAAGTTCAAATCCCTAGTACCAATGGCATCTTCATTGAGTACCCCTGTTTGAACTTCTCCAGCTGACCCAATTGGGAAAAAATAAGTTCTTTTGTCATCACTAATATCAGCATTAGCTCGTGTAATTATTTGTAACCAACTGTTAGGCGTAATCGTTAATTGCGGCGTAACGGTAAACCGATTTACATTGGTTTCTCCTATCTGATCAAATGCCGTCCACAAAGGATTATTGTAAACAGGATTTATCGTATTCCCTAAATATCTTCGATAAGATCGGTGTCGGTTACTAAATGCGATATTATTATCATCGAAGTAAGTTCCTTTATAATCAGTATTATCAAAATCCGCAGGAGTTCTAGTCAAGCCTAACATCATACCTGATACATTTTGGCTTTGCTGAATTCGATTAGAGTTGGTATAGGTGTAGGCTACTTTATTGGAAAGTGTGATGTAGTCGTTAAGGAATGCTTTGTAATTGAACCTGAGGTTGGTTCGATTGTACGTTGAATTTCTAATAATCCCTTCTTGCGATAAATTCCCAAGACTAAAGAAATAAGTATTTTTATCATTTCCTCCACTTATCGTCAAATCGTTTTGGAAAAAATGACCCGTCTGAAATGCACCATCCCAGTTTTTATCTACAAAAGTTTCTTTAGAGTTTTTTTCTAAAATCGGATAATAAATTGTTCCATCTTCCGCAACGAATCGTCGTCCGGAATCATCCACCACATCTGCGCCACCTGAACGGTCAGGAATATAATCACCCCAAGATTCGGTAGCCGTAGGACTATACGTTCCATTGGTACCTTGTCCAAAAAGTTCTTGCCGATCTATTCGTCCATCAACTTGATCGATAGAATAACTTGATCTAAATGAAATCTTAGCCTTCCCAGCTTTTCCAGATTTTGTCGTAATTACAATTACTCCATTGGCAGCCCGACTACCCCAAAGGGCAGCAGCAGAAGCTCCTTTTAGTACTTGCATAGATTCTATGTCGGCTGGGTTAATATCATTTAATCGAGAACCCTGAGAGACTCCACCATTTCTACCCCTAATGAGGGTACCTCCACCTCCGTAGCTCGTCGAATTATTTAAAGGTACGCCATCCACAATAATCAATGGTTGGCTATCTCCACTAATCGTATTCGCCCCTCTAATTTTTATCGCACTTCCTGCTCCTGGATCACCATTAGGACGAATAATTTGCACACCAGATGCTTTACCGCTCAATGAATTGATCAAAGTAGATTCTCCTGAGCGAACCACATCTTCTGAATCTACAATGGAGGAAGTTGAACCTTGCTGATCCCTTCTTTCGGTAAATCCTAATGCCGTCACGACAATTTCCCCAAGTTGAGCACTCGATTCGGTTAATACGATTTTAATGTCAGAACGACCGTTGATAGAAATTTCCTGAGTTTCATAACCAGTATAAGAAACAAGTAAAACAGTAGTAGTCCCACTTATGGTAAAAGAAAAATTACCATCAATATCTGAAGTAGTTCCGTTACCCAATCCTTTTTCGAGAATGGTAGCTCCAATGAGTGGTTCTCCTTTGGTATCACTCACGTTTCCTGAAATAGTTTGCGCATTGGCTACTTGTTGCGACAAACCAAATACTACAAACAATAAAAATAATTGTATTGATTTTTTCATATTCTAAATAGTTTAATTTCTAAATGTAGATCGATAAAAAAAATTCAAACTTTAAGTCCTGCTTTTTAATAGCAATTAAGTATCTTGACGTCTTTACTATTTTATTGACTAATTACAAGAGCCAAAAGTATCAAAACATTATTTCATTTTTAATATGAAAAAAAATATTTTATACTGTTTTACACTTTTTTACACCGAGGATATTTCAAATGGAAGAGAATTTAAATGAAAAATTCATAGCGAAACTGGAGGAGAAATATGGAACTTGGACAAAAATTACTTCCAAGTTTGGTACTACCTCATTTGGAGTAATTGCCAAAGATCTAAGTATTAGTGCTAGTCAATTTTCTAAATTAATCTACGGAACTGCGACGGAAGGAATGTATTCTAGATCAATTGCTAATATTGATCGCCTCATTCAACATGAAAATACTCGGAAGGAATTATCAGCAACTCTAGAGAAAAATAAAGCTTATCAAACTAAATTAGAACAACTGCAAGAGCAAGCTGTCGCTAAACGAAACTTGATTTTATATCCTGTTTTAGCTCTAATAATCGGAGCCTTGGGGATGTATTTTTTCAACCTCACCAACGCTAAAGACGATTCAGACAGTAATGCTAATAACCATCCGCTTTTGGAATATTTTGATCATGGATTTGACTCCGCTTTTGACTCTCCTTACCTGCGCGAATCAGAAGCGCCAGAATATTGCCCTTGTAGCGCTTTCGAAGGAGAATGGTCATTAGCAGCGCCCTTTAAATTACCATTACCGGGAAGCCGCAGACCTGGCTTATATTATGTAGCCAAACAATCAGACCTTAGAATGAGATGTTCTAATATCAACGCTCCATATGTTGAGAAAGGAAAAGCAATGGTGGGATATGAATACCTGATTAGTGAGATCTGGTTGGATACGGAACAAGAACCACTTATCCCCAAATATTTTGACATAGACCGAAAGACATATACTTCATCATTCAAAGCCATGAATTTCGAAGAAGATGCTCGTTTTAAAAAGGTCGCGGTGTTACATGCTTTTAATGTCAATAATTTTGAAATTCACCCTGATTCCATTATTCGACGTGCTGAACTGACTGGTCGATATGTTTCCGATCTAGATGAAAATTTGTTACAGACTTATGAAATAGATATCAAAAATATTATACAAAATGTATTGGGTAACCTCACCAAAACTAACTGTGAAACCACAACTAATCCTTTTTGCGATCCCAATGACCTCGTAGCAGGAGAAAGTATCATTGGATTTGATTGTACCTACACGATAGAAGCTGAAAACCTAGGCTTGGGAGGGGGATACCCTTATACAAAACGGTTTCGTTTGGAAAAACAGCATTATTCTGACTATCTCAACTGCAAATGTTCCCTAAATAAATAACCTCTGAAATTGAAAATGTATAGGCGCAATTCTTGAGTTTTTAGAGCCTTAGGATTTTTTATCAAATGGATAAAATCAAAAAGCGCTCTAATTCAATGAAGAATTAGAGCACTTTTTTAAGAAACCTTTTCTCCTATTATTGGATCACAACCTTAGTCGTTTTAAATCCTATCTCATTTTGTATTTTCAAATAATAAATCCCTGGTGATAAACTTTTCCCATTAATTACTTGCCGAGAAATTCCTGGCGCAACTGAAAAAATTCCTTCCTGCATGGACTTCCCTTGCAAGTTATAAAGGTTCCAATTTAATTTATCTGTCTCATTACTTTCGATCACCATTTCAAAAACGCCTTCATTTGGATTAGGAGAAATCGTTAATTCAAATGAAACCGTTGGATCAAAAATCGAAGTTTGCAATGCATCAACCGTTTGCATGATCGTATCATTTCCACATTGATTGGTAGAAACAAACATCACATCATAAGTTCCATCTTGCATATAAACATGAGTTGGATTTTCATCCGTACTCGTATTCCCATCTCCAAAATCCCAGAAGTAATCATCTCCTTCGATAGATGTGTTGGTGAACGCTATTCCGAAATCATTCAATTGGACAAAATCAAAACTGGCAAAAATGAGTGGATCTACTGGGTAAATATTCGTATAAATAAGAGCATTAGATCTTCTTGATTCTAACCCATTTTCTCCCAACGTAGAAACCGCGAAATAACGCGGGTCACCTATCGTCGCAGGATCAACATACACTCGATAAGTTAGATCACTTGTAACTGCAATCTCTTCCATATATTTTTCTCCTAACTGAAATAATCTATATTCTGTAGCTCCAGCAACTCCAAACCACCTCAACTCAATATGATCTACACAGACATTTTTAACTGCCAATCCAATTGGATGACGAGCAATCGAAAAGTTGGCCTCACTCATACTTGTAAAAGTATCTCTAGAAATTCTTACTCTCGCTTGTCCTGTAAATTCAATAGGCACATCCCAATCATACATTCTTTCATCTCCATCAACTGTAGTTATGGTATCCCAATTTACTCCTTCATCAATAGAGTAAGCAATCGTAAATTCACTTGTATCTCCAAAAGCATCCCAATGAATTCTTTCCTCTTGACCTGGGAAAAATCCTTCCCCTCCAACTGGGTAAAGTAATTTTACATCATCATAAGTAAATTCATACACCACATAATAATCATGTGTTCCAAATGGTACTTCTGTTCCTTCTACTTCAATGGTGTATGTTCCACTTTCAGGATCATTGATCGCTATTTGTTCTACATTATTTATTTCATCAATTCCTTTGGTTGCAGGAAGGTCTAAAGAATCAGGATGTGGGAACGAATTTAATACCCAAGGTAAATGGGTTGAATCAGAAGGACTAACTACTCTTGCATCCAAATTATTGACCAATGCATTGGCTGCAAAAGTTGAACCTTCATGGTCTGACCAATAAACCATAATTCTTGCTTGTCGAACATTTTCAGGAATGACTAGCTCATGCGTTTGAATTGAATCTTGAGCAACTGATGTTTTAAAATAATACTCTTGCTCCATTGTTCTAATGGCACGATATCCATTGATATGTCCCCAGCCAAATATATAATCAGGGCCAACATTTCCTAAATCATTTGCCGTATTTAAAATCATTGCTTTCAATAACGCAGACTCCGCTGTTGTTCCGCCATTCAATTCTCGATATGCTTGATGTAACTGAGCCGTCACTCCTGCTATTCCTGGTGCTGCTGCTGAAGTTCCTCCAAAAGATTGATAACTATTATTTAAAGCCGTAGAAATTTGTTGTCTTCCATGCGCAGAAATATCTGGTTTGATTCTTCCATCGGTAGCAGGACCACGGCTACTTGTAGTAGCTATTGTTGCATTAGAATTTAGATTAGCAGTAGTCATTACATTTTTCCCTTGCTTGTGCCCTCCTGTAATATTTCCCCATTGATCACCAGCACCATATCCACAATCTTCACTATTAGAATTTCCAGCGGAAAAAACATGAAGCAATGTTGGATTGTCAAAAATTTGTTGATCTACTGTTCGAGCAATAGTGGTGTAACCATTATTACAACCATTACTATAAGATGAGTTGGTAACGATCACTCCATCATTAAAATGCAAACTCATCGTCTCATCTAAATGATTGGCTGCATAATCCAAAACATGAATTTCCGCTCCTGCTGCCATTCCTTTATTTTTAGGATTAAAATTTCCAGCCCCTGCCATGATTCCTGCAACACCTTCTCCATGTGTACCATCATCAAAATCATTTACAAATTCTTGTCTTAATCTTCCTTGGAAATCAATATGTGCATCAACTATTCCATCATCTCGAACTAAAACACTTACTCCTTCTCCATCATATGAACGACCTCCTGCATAGGATGCATCTAAAAGATTTGCTCGGTGAAGCGATCTTCCCAAGTCATCTTCCGGTACTCCTGGTGCAGAGATCAATTCCAAATAGGAGATATAAGGTAGGCTTGCGATTTCTTGAATTTTATCTTTTTCAATACTTGCTTGCAAAAAATTATTATATCCATTTGCCATCTCCACTTCGATTCCATCAGCCTTCAAATGAAGTAATAAATCGCTTTGTTTGATATTTTTATAATATTCAATTTGAACCGCTACCCTATCTTCTCGAAGGGCCCAATCTTCAAAATATTGTTGTTGAAGATTGGCTGCAATTTTAAAATTTGGTGTAATTTCCCAAATAGCACGAACATTTAATTCAACTAATTTTTGCGGATCCAAACTATTTGGAATAGCCGCGATGTATGCTCGGTGAGGCAAGTACTCCAATAACTCAATTCCATTTTGTTTGATTTCTTGATGTTGTGCATCAGTTGGTATATCAAAAAATTGAATCATCCGATAATAATAGCCATCGTAATTTTCATTAGCATTGATGACTGCATTTTCAGCAAAGTCTCTTACATTTTCAGTAGGAGTCATCGTGCCTGATGAAAATAAAATTTGATAATCTTGTTGTGCAGATAGGTTGGCAAAAAATAGAAAGTAGAATAGGATAAAAGTGAAAATTCTTTTCATTGTCGATTTTGAATTAGTTGATATTGAAAATCCAATTAGGGATTTAATAAAATAAAAAAATGATGGTTTAAAAATTTACAAAGGTGGGTTTTTTGAGCAAGTATAAATGTAGAAAACTATTTCTGCAATGAGTAAATAAATTGTATGGGGTGTGTGGAAGATGACAAAAGATAAAACGGAATAAAATATTTTTGAAATTTTAAAAAATGGAAAAAGACACGAAAAACAACTTTTTTAAGTTTAAAACGGCCATCAAAACAAAATACTATGCCATATCAAAAGTATTTAAAATGACAAAATAGATTTGCCATTAAGAACAGACAATATGGATTTTTGGGAAAAGAGATTAAAAGAAAATGGAAAACCAGAGAACCAATACTTCGCCCTTGGGGATCTTATTATTTTTATCTAAAAGATCCAGATGAATTGCAAATAATTATTTATCAGGAAGATGCGGAATGATCATTTTTTTTGAATATCCAATATTGAACAAGGAATAACCAATCTCCAATTGTACAAAAGAAGTTTCGGTTTTCTGAAATTGGAGATTGGTTATTCCTTGTTCGATATTGGATATTCATTCAACCTACCTCCTCCGATCCTCCGCTTTAAAAGCTCCTCGATTATGCAAAATCCATTGCGCCTCATCCAAAGGAGATACACCTTTATATGCACGAATCTTATCCTCACTAGTCGTCGTCTTTTCATAACCATCCAACGTTAATTTCAATCGCCCTTTCCCTGAAGTAGTTGCGCTAAATTTAATCCCATAACTCATTGCTTTTTCTACAGGAACTCTTCCTGTCAAAATAAAAAAATCATCATCGAAAGTAGGCGAATTTATTTGAGCATTCATTTGATTCAAATCACTAGCGATAGCTCCTAACAATTCTTGATTGGCTTTAATTTGAAATGCATACATCGGTTCCAATAAATCAGTATCTGCCAATTCCAAACCCCGCATAATTCCCATCGGAGTCGCCAGCAAAAAATCCCCAGGATTAGAATGCATCGTATGTTCTTCGCCTTCGACTAAAGTGATTTTTAAATCTGTCACTTCCCAACCTTTTATCCCTTGCCGCAACGACCAAGGGATCGCACGTTTGACTTCATTTTGATACTTCACGCTAATGTCGCTAGTTCGAACTTTGGAAGTAAAAGTCACACCACTTCCGAGCGAAGCAGGCTCTATTAAAAAAGTCATAATTGCCCAACAAGGTTTTGGCATCCAATACCGAACAGAACCTTCCGCCGACTGCTTCGGCGTTTCTTTGTAAATAACTTTTGGAGGTAAGAAATTAGCTGCAATGTCAAAGCGATTTGCTAGACTATCTTTGAGCACTTCCGTTTGGATGGGACCCAATATTTTTAAGTGAAATTCATGTTCGGCTTTATACCATAGAAAATCTAATTGAGGATCTTCGATGCTCAATATTTCCAAGGCTTCCCCGAGTTTTTGGTAATCTTTTTCTTCCGCTGCGACAGCTTGCACACTCAATACTGCTTGGCTTATTTTATTAAAATCATCTTCCAATTTTTTCTTACCTAAAACATCTCCTGCGAGAACTAAATCAGAGGTGGTCATCACGCCAATTTCCCCTGCAATCAATTCTCCAACTTGTTCCAGCTTGCCCAATTTTCGTTGAAAAATTTGATTGATTTTAATTTCCTTTTCCAACTGATGTGACCAAATGGTAGCTTTATTTTTTAACTGTCCACTAAATAGTTTCGCATGAGCTAACCGACCTAATTTTGGATCATATTCTACCTTGAAAATTTTCGCAGACGGTTCTTTGTGAGCGATCATTTTTGGTGGAAACAAAGTGGCAATTTGATTTAATAACGCCTCAATGCCTAAATCCATTTTTGCACTTCCAAACAACAACCCAATCATTTTTTGAGCTTGAATTTGTTCTTTCGCTTTTTCAAAAATTGCTGACAAATCACTCAACCTTCCTTCCAAATAATCTTCTAAAAATGCTTCATCAAACTCCGCTAAATTCTCAAAAGATTTTTCCAATATAGGCGAAGCAAGGTAAGGTTGCATTTCTGAAAATTCGATTACTTTTGGAAACTCAGGTTGGTCATTATCACCATAATTTAGCGCAAACAATTTCGCTCCCAAATCTTTTTCTAAATCATTAAAAACTTTTTCCATATCAGCTCCTGCCCGATCTATTTTATTGATAAAAAACAAAACAGGTAATTGCCTTTCTCGAATGCTTTCCCATAAATTTAACGTATGCGCCTGCACTCCTTCCACCGCCGACACCACCAAAATAACCAAATCCAAAACAGACAATGCTCGATCTACTTCTGCCGAAAAATCAATATGCCCAGGGGTGTCTACAATATTAATTTGGGTATCCTTCCAAACAAAATCCACGGTAGCGGTTTTGATCGAAATCCCTCTACTTTTCTCCATCGTCAAACCATCGGTTATGGCGGAACCTTTGTCCACACTTCCCCGATGCTTAGTCGCACCAGAAGTATGCAGTAAGCATTCCGTCAAGGAAGTTTTGCCGGCATCGACATGGGCTAAGATACCTATGGTGAGTATTTTCTTTTGAGTCATGGAATGATTTTAATTGGATTTTTCTGGAGAGTAAAGGAACAAAAAAAGTGGTGATTTTTGGAAGGAAGAAGTCAGGAGATTTTGAAAAATTCTAATTGATGGGATTTTAAGATCATCGAATAGCGCAATATAATTCTTAACAATTTAAATTAATAACATTTATCATTTTAGTAAATATTATTTTGTATATTTATACTAAAGAAATAGTGAATTTAACCATACTATGAATCTAATAGAAAATAAAACTGGAAAAAGACTCAAGTGTATAATTGAACCTGTCAGCAAAAAGGAGCTAAAAGAATTAGAAAAAAATAATGATTTCTCATTTGATTGGAATTTAGAAATCGAAAACAAGGTATACAAAATTCGATTAGAAAAGAATAGGGAAATACTCGGATTAATGTCCCTAACTGATTTTCAAGAAGAATTCCGAATTCATATAAATATCATTGAGTCTTCAAAAATACAAAGGGGAAAAGATAAAAGTATCCTTAATATTCCTGGTTGCTTGATTGGCTACGCTTGTAAGATCGCCTTTAAAAAAGGTTACGATGGATTTGTTTCACTCGTTTCTAAAACTAAATTAGTTAAGTATTATCAACAAACTTATGGTTTCATTGAATTTGGAACTCATATGGCTGTATTTAACGAAATTTCAGAATCAATCATTCAAAAATACTTTGACGATGAAGAAATATGAAAAGTTTTATAAAGAATTAAGAAAAAAATATACGGATCAAGAGATTGCGGAATCTATGCTTATCCCTGAAGATTTAACCCCACAGGAACAAGATAAAGCTAAAGAAGCATTATTGGCTTTTAGATTTAAGTTGCTTAAGGAACAAACAGAAGAAAAAAGAATTTATAGTGATCTATTAAGATTTAAATACTTGATGGAAGATTACATAAAGGAAAATTTATTTGATCCTGACAAAAGTTTCGGTAAGCACTTAGAGGAGTATGTTCGGATTTTAAAACGAACTAAAAAAAGATTGTCCGAAGATTTAGGAATCCATTATACCCGATTGAGTAGAATTATTAATGATAGAGAAGAACCTAATATTGAATTGATGTACCGTCTTGAAAAACATTCTGCCAATCTAATTCCTGCTTTGTATTGGTGGAAACTTGTTACTAAAAAACAAGAATACATCATCAGAGAAGATAAAAAAACACGAAAAAAAGAAGGAGCTAAAGTTAAAAACCCAATCAAATTTAGAGCTTAAAAAACTGTTCAATAAACGATTTAAAAAACTTTAGAAAATCAATTATTTATTCCAAGGTTGATCAGTAAGTTCTTAAAAAACATCCCGAATTTCCAATTTGAAAATTCGGGATGAGCCATCCAAATTATCGATTAGCCACCTTGGTGAAGGTCTTTACCATCATCTCTTCTCCATTAGAAAGCATCAATTGGTAAGTACCACTTTTCAACTGACTGATCATTATTTGATCAACATATTCATCACCTGCTTTGGTAACCTGAGTAGTGTATACCTTTTGACCTAAAACATTCACGATATCAACTTGTATCTCTCCTACCCAATTATTTTCTAATAAAATATTAATAAATTCTGCTACTGGGTTAGGATAAATGCTAAGGTCTTGATTACTCACGACCACTTCTTTTGTGGAAACGGTAAATGGACTTTCATAAGCACCAACATCCACTTGGTTTCCTTGCACACGATCATTTCCAGCTAAATCAAATGCCGCAGTTACTCCTGCTCCCAAACCCCCATCAACTGCTGGACTACTCTCTTGTAACTGGTAATCGCCATTCCCCACAAAAAGAGGGTCAACGTTAAATTGGTCCGTTGAAAGTAGTATACTCGATAGACTTTCATCTCCAATTAGATTGCCTCCTAAAGAGGTAACAGTAGATGAACCAGTTTCCATGTAATCTGTACTTTCAGGGTTATACAGGAGTGTATTTTGTAATTCCAATTTACCATTAGCATTGGTTATACCGCTATTATTATTTGCGATGGTCGTGTTTAAGATGGATAAGTTTGATACAGCTACCATACCGATACCACCTCCATAATCACCACCGCTGTTATCAACTAGAAGACAATTATTGAGGCTAATCACATCTTCATCATTGGATAATAATTGAATAGCTCCAGCACCATCCATGCTGGAATTATTGCTAAAAATGGTTGATTCAAAATTGAGGTCAACCGCACCAATTCCAAAGTTGATCAAAGAAAAACCTCCAGCTCCTTCTTCTGCAAACCCTGTATCATCATTTTCATTTCCATCGAATAAAGAGTGGTTGATATCAACGGTTGCTGATCCATTATCAAAGGTAGCGAAATTGACGCCAGCCCCTTGGTTTCCAGAAGCATTATTGAGAAATTGGGTATGGCTAATCTGCAAATTTAAATCCGCTTGTCCTAGTTGGGCAACTTCAAATCCTCCCGCATCATCAATCGCAGAATTACCATTGAAAATACATTCCTCTACTGTTATTTGTAAACTGACATCATCACTTTCTGTACGATAGCCGCCACCAAAAAATTCGGCTTCATTGTTTAAAAATTCACAATTCGACAAACTCACTTCCTGATTCATTCCTTTAGCTTCGGTGGCAACCCCACCACCATATAATGCTTGATTAGATTGAAAAGTAGTGTTTCTGATATCCAGATTATTGTTAGTAGTTAGGTCGGTATCATAAAACATAATAGCTCCACCCAAATAATCAGATTCATTATTTTCAAAATGACAACTATCTACTAAGGCAGCAGTACTATCAGAAAAGTTAAAGAAAAACAAAGCACCTCCACCATTAAGCTGACCAGGGAGGAGTTCTGAAACACTATTTTCTTGGAAAGTACAATTTAGAATTCTGTAGCTGTGGTCTTCCCCTGCTGTTTGAATTCCCAAAGCACCCGCATTAGTCGATTCATTATTTTCAAAAGTACAATTCTGAATAGTATTAGAAATATCTACAGAACTATCATCAACCGAATTTATAAAAACAGCTCCCGCTGCCAACTCGGAAGAATTATCCGTAAAAAAACAGTTCTTTATTGTTCCTGGCGTATTAGCGAGGTTAATACCACCACCTAGTAAATTAGCGTGGTTATTAGTGAACTGGCAATCCTCTACTTCAATGCCGATACCAAAAACAAAGGAGGCTACTAAACCTGCTCCACCTTCACCGGTATGATTATCTTCGAAAATACAATTCATCACTTTCCCTCCTTCACTAAGTTCGAGGCGATAAATAATTCCGCCACCAGATAAATCTGCATAATTCTGCTGAAATGTACAATTGTAAATTTGTGGAGCGCCAAAAGACCAAATTCCTCCGCCAAATTGTCCAATAAAATCAAGCAATGTTTCATCATCAGCATGTCCCCCTTCAAAGATGAAACCATCTATGATAGTCGCAGTAGTCACCGTACCTTCAATAAACATAATGTGGGTAGCATTGTCGGTGCGGTTGGTTACAAAATCATCCTCGACATCATCGTTATTCAAATCACCAGAAAGGATGGTTGGATTGTTTTCAATGGTTCTTTCATCTATACTACTTTCTGTTCCGGCAAAACCACCATAAAGTTGAACATCAGATGTGAGATGAAAAGTAGCAGCATCAGTTGTACCAGGAAGGTAGGTGCCAGTTGCTACCCAGATTTGATCTCCAGTAGTGGCCATCGCTAAGGCATCTTGTAAATCATCATAAGCATCTCCCCAAGAAGTGCCGCTATTAGCACCCGTTGCATCTGATTTCACAAAATAGGTAGTCTGTGCCTGAGAGATATTAATAATAAATAAAAAGCTTAAAAGTAAATAAATTGATTTCATAATAACAGGAGTTTTAAGGTTGAAAAAAAGAATAATTTATTAATAGCACTAAGGTGAGGACAGATCGAAGATTGAATCTGGATAAATCGTTCAAAGTCTTGGATTATTAGGAATTAGGGTAGGAAAAAACTTGGATTATTGATGCACAAGAGGACTCAAGTCATCAATAAGTACCTGACTATCAATTATTTACATGTTGCATGGGGAGTGTCACTTCGTTTTTATTTAAACAATATTCTTTGCCTTTTTTCATAAAAAGTAGAGGAATATTATAATGGATGTGAGGTACCTTAGTAACGGCGAAAAAATATTTAAATTTGGAACTGGTTTATTTTGCTCGAAGATCACTTGGGGGTACACCAAACTCTTTTGAAAAAAGCCGAGAGAAATAGGCGGGATCGCTATAGCCAACATTATAAGCTACCTCAGAAATCGTGAAATCGGGATTCCGCAATAATGCTTTTGCTTTGTGTAATCGAATACTTCGAAGGTAAATGGAGGTAGACTTGCCGGTGAGGGCAATTAACTTTCTATAGATTTGTGAACGACTCATTCCCATTTCTTTGCAAAGTTGAGGGATGCCAAAACTTTCATCACTAAGGTTCTCTTCCACGAGTTGATGAATTTTATTGAGAAATTCACTTTCAGGAGTAAGTGCTTCTGAGGTTTTATTTCGATTAGGAACAAAGGTACTATAGCGTTCTTGCAGTTGAATTCTTAAGGCTAAGAGTTTTTCTAACCGTACTAGCAATTCCTCTTTATTAAAAGGTTTAGTCAAATAAGCATCGGCACCTTGTTTCAAACCTGCTATCTTATCTTCCTCTGTTGTTTTTGCAGTTAATAAAATAATTGGAATATGGCTCGTTCGAGTATCAGTTTTTAAAATCGCACAAACTTCATAGCCATCTTTTTCAGGCATCATGACATCACTAATAATCAAATCTGGAATCAGGTCAAAAGCTTTGTCAATTCCAAGTTGACCATTGATGGCTTTTTTGATTTCATACTCCTCTTCCAGACAAGTTTGGATATAAGTAATCACATCTTCGTTGTCTTCCATGAGTAGCAAAATGGGTTTTCCGGAAGAGCCATTTGCTTCAACATTTGAAGAGAACATTGAAGTAGTTTTTTCCTTTTTCGTAGTGGTCTCTATAATAGGTGCCAAATTAGAAATTGCCTTAGGGGCAAAATTTTGAATCGGTAAAAGAATTTTGAATTCAGTCCCTTTTTTAAGTTGGCTCGTCACACTTATTTCTCCGTTCATTAATTTGACCAATTCTTTAGTCAATGCTAAACCAATACCAGTCCCCTCTCCTTTTCGAATGGAGGAATCATCAACTTGATAAAAACGATCAAAAATTTTGGGCAATTGATCAGGTGAGATACCCATGCCGTTGTCTTGGATTTTGATTTGTAATTTTTGGCTAGACGCTGTTATATGTAAAATAACTTTACCGTTTTCATTAGTAAACTTAATGGCATTCGTCAATAAATTACTGACGACTTGTTTTAATTTTTCTTCATCATAGTCCATAACCAATTCATCAATTTCCGAATAAGCCACTAAACGAATTCCTTTGGATTCACCTAACGACTGAAAAGATTCCGCAACATAAAGAAGGAAGCTGACTACATCCTTTTGTTCCAGTTTCAATTTCAAATTTCCAGATTCCAATTTTGACAAATCTAACATTTGATTTACCAACGCCAATAAATTTTGACCGTTACGCTTGATCAGTTCAACTGCTTTTTTCGGTTGTTTATTCACCTGGTCAGCCATACCCAAAATGACGGTCAGCGGAGTCCGAAATTCATGCGTAATATTTGTATATAATTTGGATTTAAAATTATCCAGCTCTTTAAGTCGATTGGTCTCTTCTAACTGTAACCGACGATTTAATTGAAACCGATAGATCCAATATAATATCCCTGAAAAGGTTAGAAAGAAAAAGAGATAGGCCAGGTTCGTTTTCCACCAAGGAGGAGCAACATATAGTTGAATAGATGCTCCCTTTTCACTTTGGACGCCATTACTATTGGTGGCCTTTACCTGAAAGGTATAATTTCCTGCAGGGAGATTTTGGTAATATGCAGTTCTAGCATTTCCTACATCTCTCCATTGACGATCATAGTTTTCTAAGCGATAAGAAAACATATTTCTTAATGGATCATCATATTGGATGCCAGTATAACTAATGGCAATACTATTTTCTTGATAGGTCAGAGATAACGATATGTTTTCATCTTGCTGAATAGGTGTCTTATCTTTTTCTCCTAAAAAGAATGAGGTCGTATCAGATTTTACGGAAGTAATAAAAACATTAGGTGGCTTAGCAGTTTCAATAAATTCTTTGGGGTGGAAATAGGTAATCCCATTTACACCACCAAATACAAACCAACCTTTTGAAGTTTTGAGATGACATCCAAAAGTAAATAAAAGATCATGAATGCCATCTTTTATATAGTAGTTGGTAAAAGTTTCAGTTTTGATGTCAAAGCTACTGATGCCTCCAAATGTACTTAACCATAATACACCATTTTCATGGTCTGGGAGAATACCCTGAATACTCATAGATGATAAACCATCTTTGTAACCATAGGTTTTGACTTTGCCAGTTGCCACATCATATTTAGACAAACCTCCTTCCCAAGTACCAGCCCATGCCGTTCCTTTTTCATCGTCATAGAAGGTGCTAATATTTTGAGAAAGAAACTCGCCCTTTTCAGGAGAGTATCCATGCCTCGTGATAGTATGGGTTTTATAATCTAATAAATATAACCCTCCAATGGTCACCAACCAAAGTCCATTACTTTTTGATTCATATACATTAGTAAGCATACGCGTTATAGAAGAGGCTTCGGGAAACATGGAAACATCAAAATGTTTTAAGCTATCATATTCCTCACGCTCTAAGTATAATCCATTGCTTGTGCAATACCATATATTGCCTCTACTGTCAAGAACTCTATTGTAGATAATATATTGAATATCAATTCCAGGGTTTTGAGTTTCTTCGATTCTACGTGATGCGATATAATATAAATAAAAGCGACCATCAACTTTCATTAATAAAACACCAGGGAACTCTTGGTTAACCAATTCAATATTTCTTGCCTTTGGAAAAATATCTGAATAAAAAATAGGCACCAGTTCCTTGGTTTCAAAATTGATAATATTCATCCCTGGTTTTCGACCGCCATTAGTATTTACAAGTACCCTATCATTTGCCAATTCAATTATTTTTTGACTCGCTCCAGATGTTATTGATGTGCTATCTTTATCGTCACTTACAAAAGCATTTAAGATGGTTCGATTGGTGTATTTGTAAACTTCATTTTTTGATGTGGCAATCCAGAGATTGTTAAATCCATCTACATGCAGTTCCCTGATAGGATCCGTAAAAGTGTTCTGATTATTGCTAGACTCAAAAGTTTCAAATTCACCAGCTCCTCTATCATAGTAAACCAAACCCTCGGAAGTTCCGATCCAAATATTTTGATCTTCATCTATTTCCAAAGCAAATCTGACTTTGGCTGGTTGCTTATCTTGAAATGGTTCTATGGGAATAGTGGATAAACTATTCGTCTTGGGATTAAAATGATGCAACCGGAAATCCATCGTGGTATACCAAATCAATCCATCATCATCTGCTTTAATACTATTAATAAAATATCCCTCAATCTTACTGCTGTTACTCAAAACTTCATATTGCTGTGCCGTATCTATCTTCGCTAAGCCGCTATTACTTCTAAGCCAAATATTGCCATGGATATCACTTTCAGCATAGTAAATCTTATTTATTTTAGGCTGCTTTCCATATTCGAATATCTTAATTTTATCTGTTGCCTCTTCATAGTAGACAAGCGGCTCTTGTCCTTTCTTAGTACCATAAGAATTAAACCCAAAATATATTCTCCCTTGTCCATCAGATTTAATATAAGCAAGTGTAGGATTTTCCGAAAAATTTAATTCAGGTAATTCATAACTCTTAAAGAATTTAGTAACTGGGTTATAACGATGAATCCAACGATTTGATCCTATCCAAATAAAACCATTTCGATCTTCAAATAAACTATGGGTTAATAGTGTACCGATGTTCGTAGAGTCTGTGAGGTCAGGGTGATATCTGATATACTCGTATCCATCAAATTGTATCAAACCATTTTGTGTAGCGATCCAAATGATACCAGTCTTGTCAGAAATAATATCATTTACCAGAAAGCCATCAAATTCTTTATAATGAGTTAGATTTTCAGTTTTCAGTTGAGCAAAAATAGACGTGCTGGAGAAACACAAAACAAGCAGGAGAAAATTAAAAAGTGAAGTTGTTTTTTTCATATTGGTAAGGGCCTATCTTAATCCTTTGCTTTTTGTCCAAAACTTAAATGATCGAGTGAGTAGAAATAAAGATATAAAATTATGTCTGATTTTTAATATCGTCTCTTCCCCAAAGTATAAAAGCAATTTAGTGAATCTTTCTATAGATCCTTTCTTGAAAAATTATTAGAAATTCCTTAGAATAGCCTCTAATTTCTACCTTTAGAATAATTATGAAATTATTTTAAAATGGAAATAACTCAGATGCTTTAAGTACTCAGACATAAGTAATCAAGTATTTTGGCCGAGTACTTAAACGCAGTTAACAAAAAGAAAACTATGAGTAACTCGCTATCAACGCAATTTGCCATTTATAGTGTAAACCCATTTCAGCATAAATCATAAAAAATGAAATACATCAAATACATCATTTTAGGGATAAGTTTAATCATCATAAGCAGCCAAAGTTTGGCCAATCAAAAACCTATTAAGACTTCAAAAATGACAGCAATTGAATTAACCGACTCATTAGAAAAAGGATTTGAACAAATCATCAGTTACCATAAAAACAAAGGAGAATTACATCAACGAGCAGGAGTAGATGTAAGGACATTTGTTACCTATCTCTTATCCCAAACAGATTATACAAAACAGCGATTAGCAGCGGTAATTAAGAAAATAAACTACGAAACGATCGAACCAGATGCCAAATATAACGTATGGCCAGAACTCGAATTCTGGAGAGGGGTGGATGATTACGGTTCTACCTTTGCCCTAAATTACGATGGAGGAGTACTTACTTTAGATGGCGAAGAGCCAGTAGTAATTGGAAGATATGATAACTATAAATCCCCTTCAGATGCTGAAAGCCTGAAAGCCTCGAAAGAAAGAAACGCGATTAAAATTGATTTGGAAAAATACCCCATTTCATTACTTGGATACTATGAATATAAATTCAACGAAACCGCTTTGTTCTACGCTTGGATCGGTTACCTGTGGCAAGCAATCGAAGGATACCAATGTGGGATCAAAGTAAAAACCATTCAAAATAATAGTATTGCCACCTACTCCTTAAATGATTATTTAGATGGTGATTTTTCCGCTTTTGTAGAGAGCGATTATGGCGACAAACCACCTAGACTCAATAATTTTTTTCCACGTAAACTTAGTTTAATTGAATTATACCTCAGGGCCTCACAAACTGGATATCCTTTCAATCCATATAAAAATTATTGGCGGTACTTTGAAAAAGGAGATGAATTTATGGAGATCGTCACCTATGAATCTACCACCGGAATCAGGTCTGGAAATAAAGCAACGAGAAATACTGCAGCAGTCAATCAAATCATCAAACATAAAAATTCTGGTGCGGCATTAAAACATATTACTGAATTCACCAATCAAATGATTTTTGATGGTTGGGAAGAAAAATTGAGACCGCTGGACATGCCTACCAGAATGCATGAGCATGCTTTTGACTTTGACATATGGACAGGTGTTAACTGGTCACAAGAGCAAACCAATAGGCTACCAGAACAACGAGTCAAAAAATTCGAAGAACAATTTAATATCCAATTACCGAGTAGCTTTTTCCATTATTTAAGATTACTGAATGGAAGGCAATACAATAAATACAATAGGTTTTTTCCCATTGATGATTTGTACACAGTCCTCGTCAAGAAATTTTACACGATCGATGAATTAGAAAATGTAGCAAAAGAGTCATTACCCAAAGACCCCAACCATTTATGGATTGGCGAATTAGAAAATGAAAAAATGCTTGGGATTATTATCGATCAACAAAGCGACCAATACGGAAAGGTTGTTCTTGCGGAAAACGGAACAATTGAAACTTGCGATTATTCATTTGCTAAATTTGCTCAATACGCTCAAGGAGATCCTAAACAACCTGAAATTTTTGCCGCCGAAGAAAATGATGCTGAGTTTTTAAAGAAGAGAATTAAAGAAGGATGGGATTACAATACCAGCTACAGTTATCAAAACGCCATTTCTCAAGCAGCCGAAAATAATTCGCACGAAGCATTAGAAGTTTTATTAAAGGCTGGAGCAAGATTAAGAAACAATAACCATCGAGAGATGCCTGGCACCTATGATAAAAAAACAATGGAAATATTGGATAAGTATCAAAAAGACTAAGAGCATGTCTAAAATTGGACTCTTAAAACTTATAAATTATATGTTAACTGGCATTAATCCAAAACTACCAATGCGTGACAAAAGTGTCACCAGAGACTTTTACATTAATCAGTTGGGATTTAAAGCATTTGGAAATGCTGACTATGATGGATACTTAATGGTAGAAAAAGATCAAATTCAAATTCACTTTTTTGAATTCAAAGAACTTGATCCCAAAGAGAATTATGGACAAGTCTATATCAGAACTGACAATATTGACGGATTTTACAAATCACTATTGGATAAACAGACAAGTATTCATCCTAATGGAAAATTAGAAATTAAACCCTGGGGGCAAAAAGAATTTTCAGTTCTTGACCCAGATAATAATCTACTAACATTTGGACAAAGTATTTGAGATAAAGAAGTTGTTTAAGGTTGTCCAAGACAAAAGTACTTGCGGACGTAGACAGACCAACAATGTATTTGAGATAAAGAAGTTGTTTAAGGTTGTCCAAGTCGTTAGTTAATTTTCATAAAGAACAACCAAATACTTAAACCGTAACTATTGAAAGACCTCCCGTTTAACAAAAAATTTATTCCATGAGGTTAACTATCATCTTTATTTTATTTTGTAATTCAATAGTTCATTCTCAAAACCTAGTTCCTAATTCTAGCTTTGAAGAAACCAATGACACCATCAGTAAATTTACTGAAGATCATCTTGAGTTCAAAAGCAAAATTAAAAATTGGACAACGCCTAAGTAAGAGAGCGATCTAACTTCTTACTATCCAAAAAAAGAGCAAAGGTGATAGCCAAAAACATTATAAAAAATGGAATTAGTAAAGATAGAATTGAGTGGAAAGGGTTGGGAGAAGATCAGCCTATTGCTAATAATGGAAATGAAGAAGGTAGGTCAAAAAACAGAAGAGTTGAATTTGAGGTGATTAAGTGAAATTACGCACATTTTTGATGCTGACTCCCTTACTATTTTCCTTAAAGAAAATTGACAAGTCATAGCGACCAGATATGACGGCATAAAAAAATCAAGGCTGCATGCTCTAAGTCAACGGTTCTAAATTCGATTTATATTATAGGGTCGTTACTAAAACCGAAACATTTTCTTCCAATTGAAAAACAAATGTTCCCATTTACGTTCGGCCTTATTCTTTTTAGGAAAATTGGATTTAAAAAGGCGTTAAAAACAGTTTGCTGTTTGAGCGCGAGTTAGAAAATCTTCTCGACGCAGGAGAGATTAGATTTTCGCTCAAGGGAGTTTCAAACTGTTTAGTCTTTTTGAATTCAAGTTTCCGTTAAAAAAAGAATACAGCCTTGATTTTTTTTTGCTACTATTTTTTCTTCAAGGAAAAAAAAGTAGGGAAGTGGGAATCACAATAGCATGTAACATCAGTTATTAAGTGAATAGAAAAACCACACATCGCAAAGTATTCCTTCTTCCTAGCTAAAAGTGAAACAACAAGTTAGACTATGCTCCTCCCCTATAAAAAAGGATTTTTATGTAATGTATTTTTATTAGATTTGTTATCTATAAATAACTCATAGCGAACAACTTAAGGAACGGTTCAATAATAAAATATGAAAAAAATAAGACCATATATTCTAGCCGAAACAAATTGGAAAAGTATAAAAGATGCTGATTTCCAAATAGCAGTCCTTCCATGGGGAGCAACTGAAGCGCACAATTATCATTTACCATATGCTACCGATGTTATTGAAGGAACAGCTATTGCGGAAGAAGCAGGTAAAATCGCCTGGGAACAAGGAGCTAAAGTAATCATCCTTCCAACCATCCCTTTTGGAGTCAATACTGGACAGACTGATATTTATCTAGATATGAATTTAAATCCAAGTACTCAATTTGCCATCCTAAAAGATTTAATTGCTGTTTTGAACCGACAAGGAATCAAAAAATTTATGCTGCTAAATAGTCACGGCGGGAATAACTGGAAATCAATTATCAGAGAACTTGGCCTGCTATATCCAGAAATGTTTTTATGCGTTGGAGAATGGGTGAAGGTGGTAGACCGAAATGATTTTTTTGACGACCCTGGTGATCATGCTGATGAAATGGAAACCAGCTTAATCCTTCATCTTGCTCCTGAATTGGTGCTTCCAAAAGAAGATTGGGGCGATGGAGCTGAGAAAAAAAATAAAATAGCTGCCTTCAATGAAGGATGGGTATGGGCAGAAAGACCTTGGTCAAAAATTAGTGTAGATACAGGTGTAGGAAATCCAAAGGAATCATCAAAAGAAAAAGGGGAACGATTCTTTAATGCCATTTGTAAAAAATTTGGCGATTTAATCTTGGAAATTTCGAATGCTGAGATAGATGATCTGTATGAATAAAAAATAAAATTTAGCTTAATTTTTGATTGTAAATTTTAGAAACAATTATTAAATAGCTCATCTAAATTCAAAAAAATGAAACCTGTATTTATTTTTATTCTAATTACAGCCATTTGTTCTACAACAACTATGGCGCTCAATCCCTCAAGAACCTACAAGCAAAAGCCCGAAAAGTACAATATGACGTACAAAGAAGTAAAAGTTAAAACTAATGACGGTGCTGCTGAACTTAATGTATGGGATTTCCCTAGTAAGTCAAAAACGACTAAGTTGATTTTGCTTCTACATAATGGTGAAGGAAACATGGGTGATTACTTGAGAAGAATTGACCAATTCCGTTCTGAATACAATGTGGTAATTTTCGACTACCGTGGTTATGGTGAAAGCTCTGAATTTGAAATCGATAACAATATGTTTATCTATCCTCATTTTCAAGATGACGTTAAGACCATGATTGATTACTGTAGAAAACAACATACGGCAACCTTCAACTTGTACGGCTGGGGGATCGGAGGTGGTTTGGCACTTGGAATCGGTTATCAAAGAAATGAAATAGAGAAAATAATTTCAGACACTCCTTTCTTAAGTATGGAAGATTTGGAGTACCGGTTTGAAGATTGGGATGCGCCAATGGAAGTGCCATTTGCTGGCTATGATAAAAGGCATGAGCCGCAATACACGCTAAATAATACACCTGGCAAAAATCTACAGCAAGTAAAACTTATCATTGGAAGCAATGACATTCTATTCAATAAGGCCGATATGAAAAATCTGCAGGCCAAATCTAAATTGGTTAATAAGAAGGTGTACGTTGTTGAGAATCCTGATCGAAAGGATAATTTCAGCGTAGATAAATCAGCGTATTTCAAAGTAATATCAGAATTCCTAAAAATGTAGAAAGTAAGAAGACTAAGTTCTTGTTCATATTTATTCATAAGTTATTTCGAGATTATTTTTTTATCCTTCTAGGCAAAAAACGTAGGCGAACCATGTGGTTCGGCGAGGCTTTTTAACAACGAAGGATAAAAAAAGAAGCCGAAATAACTGTGAATTAAATATGAACAAGAACTTATGATTTGTCATAAAAACAAATACGGCTTACCTACTAACAGATTAGTATGCAAAACAAAAACATAAAAAAAAAACACTTACTCCCACTAATTGCCATTCTTTTTTTGATCAGTTGTGAAAATAAACCAACCATTGAAGGACTTTGGATGGTTAAATCCGTAGCGGTAGGAGATGAAGAAAATACTCCAAACGCAAGATGGACTCGGTTCAATTCAGATTTAACGCAAGAGTCAGGTAATGGCCGATTCCAACACTCCTATGGAACTTGGAAATTAAATCCAAAGACCAATGAATTATCAATTGAAAACACAAACGGATTAAAAGATCTAAATGAACCTTTTGTGGTAACTCTTAATCAAGACCAGATGACTTGGAGTAGAACGGAAGAAGGACAGCAATTAAAAGTTACTTTGGTTCGATCATCTCAGCTTCCAGAAACCTACGGTGATAAAATAATGGGTTTATGGAAATTAGAAGAAGCCATTGGAAATGGAAATTATTTTAAACAATCGGATGCAACC
The DNA here is from genome assembly GCA_905480595.1 of uncultured Saprospiraceae bacterium. Lineage (GTDB taxonomy): Bacteria > Bacteroidota > Bacteroidia > Chitinophagales > Saprospiraceae > CAJQQY01. The sequence goes on from CAJQQY010000290.1 coordinate 30,057, forward strand.
AAAACAAATGATTACCTATTGTTTAGATGGGACAAACGATTTGTCATCGGAACTCAAGAAGGTAAAATAAATGGAGTTTATAATGTGCATGGACATAAACCTGAAGTGGAACTAATCCCATATGGAGATCAAGTCAAAAGAGATTTTTGGAAAATTAAATATGATGAGAATTCCATAACTTTAAAACTACTCAATACGGATAGTCTTGTCACCAGAAGGTTTAAAAGAATTCACAAATTCCCTAACTAATAATCCTACCAATAACAAGACACAAAGAGGATTTTGTGAATTTATTAATATAAGTACCGACTCGAAAATATGTATAAATGCGAATCAGGGTTTAAAATAAAAACACAGATGTAGCGCCAGAGTCCATATATTTGAAAATGGACTTTTACAAACTAATAGCACTCTATTACTACATCTGCGAGTGCTATAATAATGAACTTCGCTGGCATTGCGAAAGATTTAGTAATAACAATTCACCCGACTTTACAGATGAAGAGTTATTAACGATATATATTTTCAGTATGACTGAGGAAGAAAAATACAAGGTCAAATCAATTCATGGTTTTGCTAAAAAACATTTACATGATTGGTTTCCTTCATTGCCTTCCTATTCAACTTTTAATGATAGATTAAACCGATTAGCTTGCGTATTTCCTCCTTTAATTATTTGTTTATTAAGAGATGTTAATGCGCGAGGTGTTCGATTCGATATTAGTCTTTTAGATTCAATGCCCATCATAACTTGTAGCGGTAAAAGAAGAGGAAAAGTAGCTGCTCAAATTACTGACAAAGGGTATTGTTCTACTAAAAAACTACACTATTATGGAGCAAAACTGCATGGAATTGCTTTCCATAGAAAGGGTAAATTACCTTTACCTGAATACTTTTGTTTGACTAAATCTTCCGAACATGATCTTAATGCTGTTCGAGAAATTTTACCTAGATTAAAAGGTAGAGCCGTCATTGGAGACAAAGCATATTCTAAAAAGGATTTTAACGAAATCCTAGAAAAAGAACATGGCGTTTGTATTTATACTCCGGTTAAACTTGTAAAAGGAGAAACCATACAAACTCGACAATTTAAATATGCTGCTGATAAATTATTTTCAACAGCTGTATCTCGTTTACGCCAGCCAATTGAATCTTTATTCAACTGGCTTATTGAAAAAACTGATATTCAAAGAGCTTCTAAAGTCAGATCTACTAAAGGACTTATTGTTCATGTCTTTGGTAGATTAGCTGCTGCTATTTCTCTTTGGGTATTTTAAACCCTGATTCGCATTA
>CAJQQY010000291.1 GCA_905480595.1 uncultured Saprospiraceae bacterium
CGGAACTCAAACTATTTTTTATTCCAGCTAATTCTAGTTCTGCGATGGTCATCAAGCACTTACAAGAATCGGGTGGAGTAGGAGTGATTTGTGAAACAGAAGCTGATACTTTGGGTAATGTTTTAAAACAAGATTGGGGAGGGTTTTCTGACCTATTACGAAAGGCATTTCACTTTGAACCGATTTCCTATAGTCGAAAATCGAATGACGAATATATTGAGATTCGTGCACCTCGATTGTCGATAGCTTTGAGTGGAACGCCTGGGCAAGTTTTTCAATTAATCCCTTCAGCAGAAGATGGGTTGTATAGTCGATTTTGTTTTTATGCTTTTAATACGGGAGTGAGTTGGAGAGATGTGGGCGCATCAAGGAAGTTAAACTTGAATTCGTTTTTTGAAAAAAAATCAGAAGAGGTTTTGACGATGATTGAGTTTTGGAAAACGAATCCTGCGCAATTTACTTTGAGTCCAACTCAATGGAAGGATTTGAATCAAACCTATGAAAAGTTGCTACATGAAGCAAGTGTATTTGAAAGATGGGAAGCGATGAGTATAGTCAAACGGATGGCGTTAGTTTTGTTTCGGATTGCGATGTTGTTGACTGCTATTCGAAGATTTGAATCGGATAATTGGGCAGAGGAATTAGTTTGTCAGGAATCGGATTATCAAATTGCTAAAACTTTGGTGGAAGTGTATCGAGAGCATGGTTTCTTTTTATTTGGAATGTTGGGCAAAGCTAAGGGGGTGAATTATCATCAACTCCCGAATAGGAAGAAGCAATTTTTTGAAAATCTTCCAGAGCAGTTCCAAAGAAAAGAAGCGGTGGAGATTGGAAAAAGTTTAGGAATTAGTAGAGGCTCTATAGACCGATGGTTAAAGCAACTGACCAAAGATTATTTGGAGCAATCAGAATACGGGATGTATCAAAAAACTAAAAATGAGAAAGTTGAGAAACTTAGCTAAAGTAAAGGAGTGAGAAAGTGCCTCCTGAAGTTTCTCAACTTTCTCATTTTGAAAAAAAGGATGATTTTAAAATGAGGTCAATTGCTTTCTTTTTCTGAGATGTAATTTTTATTAGGTAGAAATTAAATGAAAAAGAAGGAATTATATTCAAAGAATGGATAAAGAAAAGGGTACGGTGAGAAAGTTGAGAAAGTGAGAACATTCTCAACTTTCTCACTTTCTCAACTTTCTCATTGGGTACTTTTTCTTGTCCCCTTATTTCTTCCATTCCAAATATTATTCTTTCAGCCTAAAATTTTTAATTATGATAATATCTTGTTTTAGGTGTGGGATGGCTTTAGTAGCTGCTGAAATGCAAGGAAGGAAAGAGCGAATGAATTGACTTGCTGTGAGCGTTGCTGCTAAGTGAAGTTTACGGAACGAAGCCTGTCTGCCGAACAGGCAGGCTGCAAAAGGATTGGAGGGGTTGGAAAAACAGCAGGTCAATTAATGAGCGAAAAACTGACTGAAATGGAATGATTGCATAGGTATTGGATTCGATGTTAACTTATTGCAAATCACTTTTTAGTAAATCTTCTAAATTATTTTTCCAATTTTCGAATCCGATTTCAGGGTTGACATTTACTTTGCTATGATGCAAGGCATGAAAAGTGTATTCCTGATTTAAAGAATTTTCCTTGTAATAACTTCTGTATTCTTTTCTTCCAATCTTAGCAATAAGACTAATTTCTTCTTCTACTGTTTCAAATAAATCTATTGATGAATTTTGGTTTTTTAAGCTCCAAATATAAGTCGCATTATGGTTCAATAACTCCCAGCAATAGAATTTAGATTTACCTTCCAATGAAAATATAAAACCAAATTTTGGTTTCAAATTGAATTTGATTTTCTCCTTGAGAGATTGTTTTTCGAAAGCTAGAAATTCAATTTGTTTTTGATTTCGAATATCTCTTTCCTCCAAAAATATTTTAATGACATCAACTTCAGTTTGATTGGGGAGTGAATTAAGATTAGGGATGTCCGACGAGGTTATTAATTTATCTAAATCGAAAATTGAACCTCCAAAATCTGATTTGATTTTTGGGAAATTTAGAACTCTTCTTTTGTTTATTTTTCCTATAAAATTTTCATCAATTAAATCTATTTGTGGAGAGGTAGCTTTTCTGTCAGTAATTCGATTACCCGTTAATTCAACATCAGCAAGAACCATAATTTTTTTAATTCCTAATACTTTTGGAAAATAAGATTTGATGTGTTCAAACTCTTTTAAGAGATGAGGATTGAAAATTTTGAATTCTATTGGGTCGCTGAAGAATTTGAATAATTTTGAAAAAGAAATATATCCATCATGAATCTCAACATTAGAAAACGAGAAGGTGAAAACTTCGTGATGCTTTTTTGGAATATCTATAAGGGATGTTGAAAAATCTAAATTGAAATTTGGTGGTTGGGTTTGATGTTTTTTTTGAGGAGCTTGCTGATATGAATTATCTTCTTCCTCTTTGCATAACTGCACCAAATCAAGTTTTCTGTAATAACTGAGAAAAGGCTCTAATTGACTCCAAACTAAATTTTGGAATTCTACTCTTTCTATCACGCTATTCACTCCTTGGCTAGAAAAGGATGTGGTATCTTGAGGGTGATAATCTAATACTTCAAGATGAATAGTTTTATTTGACTTATCAAAAGATGTTGATTTTACTTCCCAAATTATTTCCTGGTTAGTTTTGAACGAAAGTGATTGTTCGGGCAAATTTGTATTCGAAAACAGGATGAAATCTGTATCATTTAAGAATATTTTTTCCTCCTTAATTCTAATAAATTTCTTGGCATTAGACATCTTGATATGTTTTATGTTCAAAAAAAAGATTGAATGTATTTTGCTAAAAATATTTCCAATAAATTTCAGATAATTTTGAATAATGATTTTTCTTCAAAGAGTTTTGGGCAGCCTTTTTCAATTTTGGAATTTTCTGACTGGCTATTTCTGCGATAATTTCTTCTACATGACCAACTAAAATTAACCATCGAATATCAAATTTTTCATAGTCAAATTCATTAGGTAATAGTACCCATTTAATAAAATCATTTACACCTTCTTTCAGAACATTTTTTTTCTGCTGAGTGGTTAGTTGAATTTTATTTTCGTAATAGATTTTAAAAAAGTATGCTACATGTTTTGAAGAGAAATAAAATTCATCTTTTGATTTGTGATGGTCAAGAGGAGTAAGTTTTGGTAATTGATTCTTTAAATATTTGTCAAAAAGTTTATTCTCATTAAAATCAATTATTCCTTTAAAAACGGTTGTCAAATATAATTTCCAGTCGATGTTTTTAATATTTTTATCTTCAAAACGGTAAATCGCATCAATGACTTTTTCTTGAAATTGCAATTTAAGATTGTCGTCAAGTACGGAATAAAATGGCAAAATTTCTTTTATATCAATTTGCATTTTATGGCGAGGCGTAATCCGATTAAGTATTGTTTCTAGTGTTGATTGATTTTTGATTTTATAATCTGGGTGATTTTCAACAATAGATTTACAAATCGGTTCAATGAATTCTTTGCTATATAAATCGTCAGAAAGAATGATGTCAATGAGTTGATTGATTTTCTTATCATCAAAGTATTTGATAACAGATTTGTAGAAAATTGCAAAATATTTTTCTCTTAAAGTGAAACCTCGACCTTCGACAACTAAGTAATTAAAGGTATGCTCAATTAGAGAATTTAATTTTACGGAATCAACATTATCTAAATTCAATCTAGCCAGCAGTAGCATAATATTCCCTCCATAATTTTTCATTCTTTGTTCGAACCAAATACTTTTTTCCTTTTGAATTAGAAAAGGTCCTTTGGCATCAATGCTAGTGGTGAAAAAATTATTGATTTTATAATTTGATGAAAAAAGATTAATTCCTTTTTCTAATAAATCTAGGATAGCCTCGTTTGGAGCAATTAATAAATTACTCTTATTATGTTTAGAGAGAAGTGGAGATAAGTCATCAGCAGAAATATTGAAAATCGCTACATTAAATAAATAAGAGGAAAAATTCTTTAACTTATATTGATAGCTATCTGGTGTTTCAAAACTAATAAGTGCTCCTTCCCAAAGTTTTAATGCCATACCTAGAAATGTGCCATAGATAACTTCATAGAAAAAATTGTTGTTTAGAAAAGTATGCAGCGCAGCGAAATTGCAGTATAGATTAGAATAATGATTTGCCCCTAAATATTCTGACCCATCATTCTGATAAATTTCAAATACCCGTTTTATAGAAGTCAAATCCTTTTCCATTTCGTTCTTCGTTTCCTTTATCTGTTCTTCATTATTGATACTATGGAATATTTTTTTCGTGAACGTATCAACAGGAAGTGATTCAATCAATGCAGGAATATTATTGACACGGATTTCTTTTTCTATGAATTCTTTTTCTTCCCTTGAAATTTGTGAAGGAACATATAACCCTTTCACTCTCCAAAGGATTTGAGAAATACTATGCTTCGCAAGGAAATAAGTAATGAATTTTTTCTCTTTGTAACTATCCAAGCAGACTTTATTTAGAATTCGAAAAGCAGTTAAAATATTTCCACAAAAGAAATGAATATAAGCTTCACGAAAACTACTTCTACATTCATCATTTATTATTTCTGGAAATGTTTGAGTATTTAGATTTTCCAAAAGTTCATGAATCTCAAGTCGTTTAAATCTACAATTAGAACAGTTGCAATCCTCCTTCGTGTTCAAATCAATTCGATGATGATTCCCACTTAAATTATCATCCTTTCGTTGAATACAAATTATTCCAGAGGCTCCAAGTTTTTGAAAAACAAATTTTAATTTATCTTTTGCTGACCAAACTTTTTTTGAAATTTCATTTTTAAACCGAGCTTCTTTAAAAACTATTTCTCCTTCATTCACTTCTACTTTCTTTAATAACTTTATGATTGTTTCATTTTTGGTTTTTAAATGAAAACCAAAAGAAGAATATTCTGCTTGTTCCGAATCTTTGTCACCTAATGCGAATGGTTGAATTTTGGCAATGAAATTTGGTGGGATAGATGAAAATTCTTCAAACTTCATCAAGGAGTTATACATTTGGTCAATAATGTGTAGACTCTTGCTTCTTTCAGTAAATCGATTATAGTTGTTAATAAAATGGAGAAAGTTAAATGTCTTTTGCCCCCTGTCATTGTCTTTGAAATCTATGGTTTCATTGAGCTTCTTACCTTCCAAATATTTCTTGATTTTTTCATCATAATTTATGATATGAACTCCTTTATTTTTAAAGTATTCTCTCTTTTGTTTACTTACTCTTGATGAGGCATTAGTATCAAATAAAAATGCAGGTTGATAATTTTTTTGGAGAACATTCCTTACTCGTTCAATTATGTATTTTAAGTTGTTGTCTGTATAAGAAAAGCCAATAAACAAAACCAATTTGGAAGAAAATACTCCTTTTATAAAATTCTCAATGAGTGGAAAATTAAAAGAGTATTGATGATAGTCATCCTCTTTTAAAACGATATTTTTCTTTTCAAAATCACCGTGCATTTTTACAAGAAAGTTTGGTGAATCTGCAAACGGTAAATCTTTGTCTTCACAAATCAAGGAATAATTAAGGGATTCAGTATCATGGTCAATTGATTGCTCAATCAAATTATCATAGTTAGTAGTTATAATATGAGTTGGCTTGAGGTTAAGGATACTTTTGTGAAGTACTTTGTCAAATTTCACCCTTTTGTGTCGGAGGATTTTTTGTATAGTTTTTTGGTATTGAGTATCACCGACTTCATTGTGAAATAATTGAGGAATGATTAGTTGGTCTGTTTCATTTTCATCTAGAGGGATTAATTTTTTCAATTCCTCAATGAGTTCGCCCCAAAGTGGAACGCCACTATTTTTAGAAATGCCAGCACCAACAAAAATGACAAGGTTATCCTTATCTTTTGCATCTTGAATATGCTCAATCGTAGTTAAAAAATCATTATCAAATTCAGGAGGAATAGGAAGTGCCTTTCCTTTGATGGCATTTTCGATGAGAAATTTTTGGGTAGGCTTCCAATCCGTTTTCAATTTTTCAATTTCTATGAAATTTATCCAAAAGTATTTATCAGGTTCTTGGTCAATTTTATTATTAATTACATTTAAGATTTCAGGAGTGACCTCGATAACATATGTGGTACTGGCTGGATTATCTTTTCCTTCATCTTTTTTATCCTCAACAAAAGTAAAATCAGCTTCCTGGAATTCGAATTCAAAGTGCTTGGTTAATTGCTTTTCAAACCAGTCACGTTTAAAACTTGCACCAAGTGCTATTTGATGAAATTCTAAGAATTGCCAATTCTCATCTTTTATTACAAGAAACTTGGCATTCTCATTAATGTGGTCTTTGCTTCCATCTTTTTTTTCCGTCCAGCGAAGGAGGGCAATTGATACATAGCTCATATTGATGTTTATTTAAAAGCGTTTTAAGAAGCCATAAATATAAAACAATATATGTATGTGAAAGGAATAACAAAGCAGAAAAGAGAGATAGAGACGTTATCTTTGTGATTTTCGTTACGTCCATCAGGAACTCATTCAAACCGATTTTTATATACTAAAACTAAGAAATGGCATATACCCAATTAGAGAAAATTAAAGAATTGCAAGTAAGCATCAATGATATAGCTGATGTAGCAAAAGGCTTCGAACCAACTGGAATAGGAATGGAGCATGAGATGAATTGGAATATTACAAAACTGGTTTCCGATTTACTTTTTCATTCTTCATTGAATTCTTTTGATACTATTGAAAAGATAAAAACTGATTTTGAAAAAGAATACTCTGAAACAATTGATTTGGATGGACTTTTTAAAAGAGGATGGATAAGGAGAATTTTAGGTAGGTATGAAATCCCGGGAGTCGTTCGGTATGGGATGTCTTCTGTGGATAGTTATTTTGATAAGAAAGATGAGTACCAGTTTTTATCAAAAGCTGTTGAATATTTTTATTCTTCTAATGAAATGAACTGGGATGATATTCCAAAGGAAAAGTTTCAAAAATTTCTTAAAGACTATAACTCTAAAAATAAATGCAAAATTAGTCATGATGTTTTAGTAGAGATAAAATCAATTTTTGAAGATGAAGGAAAAATTAAAATAATTGAGCCTACTGATTTTATTTACATAGTAAAATATTTGTACGATTTTTTATTTATCAAAAAGTTAAACCCGAAGCTTAACTATTTTCGAGAATTCGAAGAAGTCACTATTGAAAAAAGTGTTGCCAAAAAACAAATTAGTCACCACCGAAAACTTTTTCCAAAAACTCCGACTGAAAAAGAATTACTAGATTTAGAAATCCTAAAGGAAATAAAAGGTGATAAAAAACGATATACATTTAATATACGCTCCTCCAAAAATATGTCTTCTTGGGATTCTATCAGAGAAAAAATTATAGCACATTTATGGATTGCCCTTTGTGATAATGACTCTTTTTCTGATATTGGAAAAATTGAAGTTTGGATGGGGAAAATCCAATTATTTTATTTTTGGAGTATAGAGGCGAGCTATTTTCCAAAAGAATATAAAACCAAGTTATTGGATGAAATTACAAATGCCTTAATCCTGGAAAATGATTTTTCTGGACTCGATGAAGAGGTCACGAAACTTGAAATGGATAGGATGAATAATCGAAATATTAGTGAAGTTGAAAAACCTTTTTTAGGTGCTTCATTTGATAAAGAAAAGTACCAAAGTTTTTATGAACGGTTTTCATATTTTGAAGATGAAGAACCGTTTAATAATATCCTTCATCTAGAAGAAGGGGTAAGGATAAATCTCTATTATTTTATTTATTCTATAGTTAAATTTGATAAGGAAAGAGAGATAGATTCGAAAGAGGATTGTTACTTATATTTTCCAAGAATCAAAAAACTACTTAGAGCTTCTTTAGATAAGCCCGCTATAGTTTGGTAAATCATTCATAATATTACATACTGGAAACCAGAAATCTTGCCCTATCTAATTGTGGAACCTGAATTTTCATCTATTATTTTTAAGGTACTTTTTTCATTGAAAGTGAGGAAAGGGTTGAAAGGGATAAATGAAGATGGAGTAAAATTAGTTTCTAATTTATGGCACTCTGCTATTGAGTTATTATTAGAAAATATTTATTCTTTACCAAAATTGCAAGAAGAAAATAGCCAACGGATTTTTGAAGTTTTAGCTTTGATTGAGCGTGCTAAATTCCCTCATGATAAATCCAATTTGCTTAAAAATAAAATTATTAGTCAAAGAGTTGAAAAAACAAAAGACCAGATTTTAGAATTTTTATCTCCTAAGATTGATGAGTATTTATATTCTAAAGATGGAGCTAATGTAGTAGGACCTAAAACCATGAAATTACTTTTTGGAAAAATAAAAGGATTCAAATCAATCATATCTAATCGCAATGAAGGGATTTTGAAGATTGGAATTCAGCAATTGGAAATGTTGATTTGGTTTCATAAAGTAATGGTGAAATTTAAAACTGCGAAACGCCATCCTCCTGTTAGTTTAAATAATATCTCCAAAGAAATTCTAAAAACCTATCAGACAATTTATAAAGTTGACAAGGTAGAAAATAGTTGGTTAGATACTTTTGATTATCTGCCTCTAGTCGATTGGGAATATATCTTTGAGTGTACGACAAAAATTAATAGAGAAGATGATTTTCTTTCTCCAAATAAATTTAGTGTACAGAAAAAAGGGAGTGATGAAAATTATTATAGAAATAATAGGATTGGTTGGGAAATTCGACTTCATTTAAAAATTCTTCTCATTCTCTTTTCTCACCTCGAAAATAAGAAGAAAGACTTAGACCAAAATCAAATTGAGTTGAAGGATAAGGTGGAGTCTAAAATAATTTTTTACATAAAAAATTACAATAAAGATTCTGAAGGAAATAATAGCATCGATATTTTTAGTTCCTTCTATCGGAAGTATATTTTTAAAATTAATTTAGAATTATTTGCACCTGTCGTACTCTTTATCAATCGCTTAAGAGATAGTAAAAAGAGGAAAAATATTATAGTGAATTTAGTTGACTCGGATGATGTAAATAGATTGTTACAATTACATGAACAACTTACTTCGGAGGGCGACAAAACATATTTAAGGAAGCAAATTACAGAAAAAAAGATTTTCAATTATTTAGATTCTGGATTGAACTTTAAGGAAACTCAAGCTACGTTGAGTTATTTGATGAGTGATACTAACTTTATAGAAATAGCAAAGAAAGTACACGATTATTGGGATAAAAAGATTTTATCAAGAGTTAAAGGTAAACATGGTTATCATGAGCAAGAAGTTTTTGCTTATCAAGTAAATTTAGTTTTAGCTTATCATGAAAGAGATATTGAAAAGTTAGATAAAATAGAGAAACCCAAAAATTCGTACCGTAAAAAAGAATTTGGAGATTTCGTTGCTTTCTTTAAAGCACTTATCAAATTTGAAATACAGGAATATCAAGAGGCTTATAAAATGCTCAATAAGTTAACAGGTAAACAAGGCGTTTATCAAGTGCTATCTGCTCAAAATAGGTTCGTCGTACACCGTAAAATTGCAGAACAAAAATTATTAGATGACAAAGATGAAGCGAGAAAAGTATGTAGAGAAATGCTTGATGAATGGGGAGAATTTAGGTCATCTATTGTGGAATCAGAAAGAATGAAAATTGAGTCTAATGATGTAAAATTAAATCAATTGTTTTGTTATGATTCCCTCGATGAATATTTAGTTTTTGATGAAGTTTTTGAGAAGTTAATGATTAACGTTCAGTATGATTCATCATTTGCAGAAATGCGAGTTGAGAATTTTGTCAAAAGGAAAATGGAAAGACAAGCCATTGAATTTGTGGAAGAGGTTGGCAATTATCACAAACTGTATAATGATAAAATACCTGATTTTGTTGAGGGATTAAAAAGAAAAGCAACGACTGTAGAAGAGATAAAACGATTAAGAGGACTTTATAAAACGATTAGTTTATATAACCCAGAAAGACAAGTTGAGATAATTAGTGATGAATTATTTGAAGATGCAAATCTTCCTAAATTCTTAGCCAAGAAAATAATTAATGCCTGCCATGCAATGCTATCTAAAATTAACTCAATTCATGAAATCAATAATGAAAACAAATATAACGATATAGTAAAAGTAATATTAGGAGCAAGTTTAGAATCTGAAAATTGGAATGTTGGGCAAGAGCATCGAAGCGGAGAACCTGCATCTGGTTCAAAGGATTTAGGTCGCTTGGATTTTGGGATAGAAAAGCAAAATAAGGTCATCGCAGTTTGTGAAGCCTTGAAATATGATAATAATCCAAAGGGGCATATTGAGAAAGTTTTCAATTATTATTCTGAACGAAAATTGTTTTTTATTATCAACTATTATAACAATGAAACTGGATTTGAGGAAGCATGGCAAAATTACTTAAAAACGAAAGTTCCTAAAGCTAATTATCCAATAGGTTATGAAATATTTGAAGATTATCCAAAAGATGTATCTGAAGAATATAGAGTACAGTCAGGAAGTGTTAGGATTGCATTCTGTAAATTAAAATCTGGAACGGTGATGTATCATTTGTTTCTTGATTTAAGGTATTTAAAAAAGAAGAAGGAAAAGGAAAAATTAGATATTTGAGAATGATTTTTTAACTAGTTCTCTAAGGGGTGGCTTTAGTAGCTGCTGGAATGCAAGGAAGGAAAGAGCGAATGAATTGACTTGCTGTGAGCGTTGCTGCTAAGTGAAGTTTATGGAACGAAGCTGCAAAAGGATTGGAGCGATTGGAAAAAACAGCAGGTCAATTCATGAGCGAAAGATTGACTGAAATGAAGCTGCTACGAGTGGCGGCTGATTAGGAATATGTTTAGCTTGAGATGTTCAGGCATTTTTAGAGGGTCGGTTTTTTTAGCGTTTGGAAAAATGGTTGAGCATCTCAATAGTTGAGCCATTCCTAATCAGCTGCAAAAGGGGATTTAAATTTTATAGCACAAAAAAAAGCCTCCTGACTATTACATCAGAAGACTTTCAAAATTTAATCTGAATCTAAAAACTAAGTTGACTCCATATCATCGGCTCCAATTCCTGCCTCAATATCGTCATTTCCAATTCCTCCTTTGATGTGGAGTAATTCATCCTTGGTTAATTGATTCTTAGGATTTTGCAAATCCTTTAATTTTTGATGCTTCATAATTTGAGAAAAGTTTTATGGTTAAAAAATAATGAAGCCTTAAATTATGGTTTTTGGAGTTGGTATATGAGTTGGAGTTGTCAGGAAAAACGGAACAATGCAAGACTATTGTTATAAAGAAAAATGAGGAGTAGATTGCTCTACTCCTCGGCACTTGATGAAAAATGAACTATACCAATTCTTTAGTTCTAGTATTATTTTTCTTCGCTTTGGTCGTTGATTTTTTGACCTCGGTTGTAATTGCGGTTTTAGCAATTGGAGTTTCTTCCGAAACAGGGTTCTCCTTTTTAGCTTCCAATTTCAAATCCTCGTCCGTTGGTTCTATTGGACTTGAATAATGGATTTTGTAAGTACTAGGAATCAATTGAGTATCACCTCTGAAAATGTAGGTGTCCTTCTGTTTGATTTCATTTCGGAGTATATTCATCGTTTCGATTTCTTCTACCGAAAGCATTTCATATTTAAAAGTGGCGATGAAATATTTTTGCTTATCAGCATTTTGTTTCTCCTCATATCCGATTGTCCACTTGGCATCAGTTGGTGCAATTTCATCGTAGTACAAGGCTTTAAATTGCTCTCTAAAATTATCCAAAGAATACCGGTGAAACATAAAACAGCAAACGTGTCCTTCTTCATTTAAAAAATAAAACTCGCACCATTTCTTCACACCTTGTTTAAATAAATCTGCTTCCAAAGTTCTTATCGCCAAAGGGATAACTTGAAACTCTTTTTTGGATTCGGTGACTGGTTTCATTCCATTTAGATTTAAAAAACCTTTGGACAAATCAAGGTGATAATTTCGTGGACTTCCAGCGAGGTACAAGAGTTTTGAAATGTCACCAGTTTCTTGATTGATGAATTTTTGAGGATTGGAATTTGGCATTAAATTTTTCATAATTGTTTGTTTTAAAAATTAAAAAATTGGTTTAAAAAACCCTGCTGTTGATTTGATTTTTTAATATTCGGATGGAAATAAAATAGTGGAATAACTTCTATCTCGTTCCGTGATTATCCATATTTTCTTATCCGATTGATTGGCTTGTAAGTCTTTCGGTAAATTGTAAACTGATAAAATTCGTTCTCCTACTTCGAGTGCTTCATTGTTGGTTTTCCAATCTTCCTCGCAGCAATCGCCCCAATCTTTATTACGATGTCGGATAATAATTTGCATCAGGAAAAGTGCAAATATTGAATTGGCTTTGGCTGCTTCATTCACCGTAGCAGTATGTAAAAGTGTTCCTGTTGAAAAGTTATTTTTGGTAATTGTCATTTTCAATTTGTTTTAAAATGATTTGTAAATATGTTGTTATAAATTCCCCGTCACTTAGAAAATAAATTCCAAATTCAGGGGGAAATGGAGACTTAGACCTTGGTTAATAGAAGGCTGCTTTTTTGAGGTAAGGTTTTGGTCTCCTCGGTTTTATATTTTATGGTAATAAAATTGAAAGCTTTCTGTGCCGCACTTGCAGCCGTTATAATCAACTTAGAATCCCCTTTGAGGGCATTAATCCAACCTTGCAAATAAGCGGCTGAATTATTCGCTAAATCATTATTATCAATTCCCATTTCAGCGCATAAAAATGCGCTCGTCATTTCTGCAATAAGTTCTTCTTTACTATAATTTTCATCTGCAAATCTTGAAGGTAATTCTCGATTTAATCTTGACTTTGCGCCTGTCCAATGTCCCAATTCATGAAACAAAGTAGCGTAGTAAAAATGGGAGTTATCGAAGCTTCCAATGACTGGCATATTGATAAAATCTTTGACGAAATTATAGTAGGGTTGATTGGCGTTGATATGTTCAATTGTCGCATTGGTGGAATAAATTAAATGCTCACAATTTGTATATTTTTCATTGGATTTTAACTGAACTGGTTCGGGATACTCAAACTCAATTCCTTCAATATCAGGCGCATTAAAAACTCGATAATATTTTAAGTTAGGAATCTTCTTGACTGCTTCATTTTCGTTTTTAGTTACCTTTTCATTCCTATCAAAAAACGTCCACAACCAAAAGAAAACGATTTCACTTTTTGCCCCTTTTTTAAGGTGTCCACCAGATTTTTCTATTTGCCTATATGTCATAAAAAATGGATTCTCTAACATGGACAATAGAAAGAAATTGATTCCAGAATAAACCCGTTTAGATGCGTAGTTCATAGGTGGTAGAGTAGTGGAAGTACTCCAAGGTTTTCGCCAAGGATTCGTACCTGATTCCAATAGGATGACCATTCGCTCTGTGGCGATTTCAAAGACTGACTTTTTCATTTTGAATTATTTTAGATAAAAAAAAATAGAGTCAAAGGGCAGCGAAGCGCAAAGCTTCGCTGCTGACCAATGCTTCTCATAGAATGCTTCCTAGCGGTTAAAAAGGAAGAAGTTTACCACATAGGAAACTGTGGAATTCTCTAATAAAATCACAATCTTCTTCTGTGAAAATTGCGTTTTTTCTTAATAGATTACCTCTGATGTGTCGGTGTAAATTTTCGGATTCATCACCAATTTGTAAAAGAGTGGTTATAGCTATTTCCCTTTCTTCAAATAATTGCGAACGGTCAAAAGATTCAATGTTCGCATTGATGGAATCCAATAGATGGGTTGTACGGGAGGTGGAATCTTCCACCCCCGTAATGGTTAATAAATTGTTCATAAGTGCTTAATTTTATGAATGAAAAACTAGGAATTATTTCCTTTGTTTTGATATATAAATATACGGAAAAAGCATAACAAATTATAGTGTAATTACCTTTTTTTCGACATTTTTATTTTGCTAAATTATCGAAAATAATATGTCAAAAAAGCGATTCCGAAATTATTAGATTATACAAAAAATGCGTATCTTAAAGTATGAAATTATTGATAACTGGAAGCCGAAAATTTGATAATTATAACGTACTAAAACACACTATCGAAGAAGTACAGAAATTACAAGGTGAAAAAATAACAATGCTCTTACATGGAGGCGCAAAAGGTGCAGATGCGCTCGCCCAAAACTGGACCGATGAAAATAAAATCAGAACACAAGTGATAAAACCTGACTACGAAAACTTCGGAAAAGTAGCGCCACTAATCAGAAATAAACAACTGGTAAAACTAGCAGATATAACGCTTGCATTCTACGCAACAAAAAACCGAACGGGAGGAACTGGACACACGGCAACCGAAACTATCAAAACAGGAAAACCACTATACGAGAAATTCCAATCTGGAAAACTCAAATACACGGCTCCTGCTTCTACGGCAAAAACACTCTTCTAAAATATCGCACCTCAGCGGTGACAGGAATTCGTATAAACTATAAGAGAAAAGAAAAAAAGTTTTTTAAAACACTTGAAAATTTCTTCGATGACGAAGTGAGGTGCGAAGGCTACGTTTTTGTAATGCATCGCATCAGCAATGTAGTACAAAAGCGTAGTCGCACCTCGCTGAGGAATCGACGCTCGAAGGGAAACAGTAGATGCAAAGTCGGAGGAGATGATTTGGAGGAGAGGAAGTTTTGCATCGGTCGATTTTATCCAAGACTTAAATACATCCGCTAACTATGTGTGCGTGTTTGCTTTGGTGAGTGGCGAGAGAAAAAAGACGTGTAGGAGGCTTTTCTTCTCTCGCTACTCATGAGCGTGAGGAAGCTGCTGAAATTATGAAAAGAAAGAAGATGAAGATTGGATGCTGAGCGCGTTACGACTGAATGGAGGAACGGAATGAAGTTGTAAATAGATTTGAGTTAAGCTAAAAGAAGCTTCCATTCTGATAGCTGAATGAATGTAATAATGAAGCTGCTGACGAACTGAAAATATGATTGATAGATAGGATATTCTTTTAAAAAATATCATCTTAGAATATACAAATTATGCCAACTTTATAGTATCTTTATAATGCTTAATTTTATGACTAAAGCGGCTTAGTGATTCGTCATTAAGTCGCTTTTCTCTTGGCTTCAATTATTACCTCATTTAATTTGCTGGTTGTTTCTGCTCACCTTATATCTTTTGCCCAATTTTTATTAGCCTTTGATGACTCATAGTTTTTAATGTTTTTCTGGTGTCATTAACAAATTGGTCTAACAGTAAATATGAAACCTAATTCCCTCGTTAATCGAAAGAGTTGATTTCTTTGTAATAGTCAGACTGACGGAAAGTCATACATATCAACAGACTGTTTTCTGCCTGAAAAACAATCTATGGATTTTTTAGTGAAATTATCTTTTGCGAAAAAATATATGTTAAAATTTTGTATTGTATTTTGTTTTAATATAAAATTTTTTATATTTGTTTATACGAAAAAACAACAATTATTAAAGTTTAGGCAAAGAAGCTAAATTCCTCTTCATCTTTTCAAATTAGTATTTTAGTTCAACAAAATTCTGCTGTGTGATTTTTAGATGTTAAAGTTTTTTAAGTACTAAAATATCTTCATTCGATTTTCTATTTAATAAGCACAAAATTTAAATTAAGAAAATAAAATAATACTAATGGCAGCTTAACGTAGTTTGGATCAATGATCTAGCTTCGGTTAGGTTAACGATCCAAACTCTGCGTTAGGGTTAAGCGTTGAGCTGCTATTAGGTTTTTATAGAGCTAGCTAGATAAGCACAAAATTTAAATTAAGAAAATAAGAATAATACTAATGGCAGCTTAACGTAGTTTGGATCAATGATCTAACTTCGGTTAGGTTAACGATCCAAACTCTGCGTTAAGGTTAAGCGTAGAGCTGCTATTAGCTTTTTATAAAGCTAGTGAATGACCTTTTCTTTTAAGGTTTATATTCATTTTATCCGAACTTAATGTCGTCGTTTATTGAAAGCGTTTTTGCGTTTTCGACTGTTTTCTCTTGCCTGCTACTTCGAGTAGAGGGTCAATATTAATGTACAATAAACAATTAATCTATGGAAATATCCAATCGTTGTGGTGTAACAATTCAACAAGTTCAATGTTTCTTTCCTGAATGTCCAGTAGGTTCTAATAATGGCAGAATTATTATCAATGCGTATATTGAAAATAAACAACAATTAGAATATAGTATTGATGGCGGAGTAAGTTTTTTTGCAAGCCATATTTTTGAAAACCTATCTCCTGGCGCATATACTATAATAGTGCAACCTCTTAATGATCGCGAATGTGCATTGGAATATGGAACAGTAGAGTTACCAGCCCCTTTATGCAGAGAGCAATGTGATAGTGTAGATGAAACTTGTGGAACTCTTTTATACCCTGGAGATATGGTATTCGCAGGGTTTGATAATAATATACATTTCGGGACAGATCGAATAGTACTTTCTATTTTAACCAATATAAAGCCAGGTACTGCATTTATTATTGCTAATGTAATTTATGAAGGAGGAGCTGCGGTAGGACAACGAACTAATAAATGGATGGCTTCCGGTACTATGGATACAGGAGCAATTGCTTCACATAAGATAGTCTATATCGGAAATACAACAATCCCTTCTGGGGCAGTTATCTGTTTTGATTTACCATCTCATGATAGTGGTTTAGGAATGCTTGCTCAGAATTTTAAAATAAATGGAATTTTTAGTTCTGATTTTTGTGTAAGTGATAATGGTAATACTTCCTTACCACGGGTAAATATTAATACTAGAAAACCAGACGCCTTATTTATCCTTCAAGGTCATTGGACTTTCCACCCAGATCATGCTACTTTATGTGGTCGAGTCATTTCAGGGATTCAGCAAGGAGCATCATGGTTAACTCTAGCTTCAGGAGTTTCAATTCCATCTCGTATTTCAAGAATACATCCACAGATTGCTTGTTTATCGATTCAAGCATTAACTAGTCCATCGAGTACAGCATCTTATTTTTCATTGATGGGAAATGCAAATCCATCTTTAGGATATTTAGAACAGGCTACGAACTTTGAATTATGGAGTAGGGTGGAGAAAGTCACAGGGAAGAATGATCTGCCATCCTTTGTTTGTTCTCCAAGTGCAAAAAAGTAATACCTAGTTTTCAAAAAATAAATAATTAAAACCAAAGAGTATAATGGCTTCATTTTATTTTTTTACAGATGTAGATTTATTACAAACTCAAAATGCTAGTCAAGCTTTTGGGCCGATTTCAAATACATCATTTCGGACTACAAGTTTGCACCAATCTTCCTCAAATGCAAATGCTTATGCTGTATGTGATGGACAGGTTTTTATTCAACAAAATTCACAAAATTCTAATCTAGTAAATTTATTAATAAAACCTAAAAATCAAGGTATAGTTAATTTTGTAAACGTTAAGTATTTTGTTTACAGAGGGATTTTAAAAAATACATTAATATCTACATCAAATTCCGATGTCATTGCACCAGCTAATACTAATAATTTGACTGAAAAGTTGTGGCAAGCTCAACAAGATTTGAATGCAGATGAAGATGAGGCAAACAATCAACAACCAGGAACTACTACAGACGAACCTTCTGTGAATGCAATAGGATATGATCTTTCGACTTCAAAGTCAGATAGTGATTTAGTTGATACTGCTTTTTTTGATAATAATTCATTATTTAAATTTCAATTTGTTGATGCTGGAGATAAAATAGGAATTTTTGATAGCCAAAATATTGGTTTTGAAATAATGATAGATAGTATAGGATTTCATCCTACGTTTGGAATGATAAGAGGACAAGAACATTTATTATCAGCACCTAATTTACCATCGAATCCTTCTACATCTCAATTAATACAACATCATAGTAATACATCACAAGTGTTGAATTTTTTTGATCCAGTAGCTTATTATGGTTTACATTTCAATAATAAGGTTTATGCATTTGAATCGACTTCACCTGATCGGATTAAAAAACAGGGAGATTCCATAAGTAGTGATTTACTGTCGAAATTTTTTAACAATGGAAAAGTATATTTAGATATCAGAAATGAGAATAATTTATATTTTAACTATTGCAATAATTATGGAAATGATTTGAATTTATCATTTTCTGAAACAGGAGGGCTAGGGCAACAAAATTTTTATACTTCCAATTGGCCTTTAAAAATAATTGATAGTTCAAGTTTTTTTCCTAGTGGAAACAAAATTCATCTTCGAGTAGCAATGCCAGAAGGGGATAATACAAAACCATTATTTTATTTGGGAGAAGCAACGACAAATAGTAGCTATCCTAAAGCATTGAAAGGGAGTAAAAAATTTGTTAAAAGTGTATTTAGTAGTGGTTTTACGGATGAAATTCATTTAGCTGCGCCTAGTTCATCAGGGCAATCAGTTTCATGGTATTTTAAACTTTTTTATATTAAAAGAATTGATGCAAATGCATCTCCAGCTAATTCCTCTGTAGTGACAACTGATCATCATTTAGATAATCTATTTTTTATTGATGATCTTTTTAGTAAGTGGGATTCCCCTCCAGAATATATTACTAAATATGTAGGACAAGTTCATGAAACTTTTGTAGATGCAGAGCCATTTGGGTTTGCATGCATGGCTAAATCAGGAATATCTTCTAATGGAACTAATATTGTTTTTTATGCTCAACCAACTGATTTTTATCTTAGTGGGAATACAGGTGGAAGCATTTCAAAAGAAGTAAAATCAGGGATTAGCAAGAAAGATTCTTTTTTTAGAATAGTAGAAGAAGCTTTGTCAGGAATCAAATTTTTTAAAAAAGAAATAGAACCAACACCTGGGCAAACGCTTCAATTTCTAAAATTAGTAAACAAGAGTAATAATGGAGTTTTGGGAGGTGGGAAAGAGAATTTTTTATGTGCAGGATTGTCGCTTTTACAATATTCTACTATGTCTACTTCAGCTACTACTAACCTCAATACAAGTCTTTATCCACCCTTCTTAAAAATTGAAAATGTAACACAACAAAATGGATATGTAGAAGTAGAAACTAAAATAGCGGGGATTAATAATAGTGGACAATATCAGTCTTATGAAAATATTTCTTGTATTGGAGAAAATGATTTTGTATTAGCATCAACACAAATGCTATCTACTGAAAATGTTTTTCTTGGATCAGGTGATGATTTTAGTGATGTAAAAGTAGATTCAAGTATTCGAAGACTTATACCTAATATTCATCAAGCGAATAAAAAATGGCCTTTGCTAAATGAAGATGGAACTTCTCAATTTTATGGAGCTTTGGAGAATGATACTTTCGGAAATTTTGTAACTGGTACACCTATAGAATTAGCTACAGGAACAAGAGTATTATTAGTAAGTAACTCATCAATATCAATTAACTCAATTGAATATTATAAAGTAGTTAGTTGGTATAGTCATGATTATAGAGAAGGGTTTATTGAAGCTAGGGCATGCGATCCAAGGTTAGAAAGAATAAATAGGACTATTCCTGTTCCATTGATTATTCAAGCGGAAGATCAATTGGAATCATTCTTTAATGATGCTGATTTTGAAATTAAGCTTATACAAGATTATCAAGTAGAAAGTGGTTCTACCTCCCCTTTATATCAAACATTAGTAGATAATACGATATCACTTCTTGCTACGGTTAAAGGTAATTTTACACCTCCTATTACTCCATTCTATTTAATTAAGTATCAATTACTTTTTAATAGCTTAATGATAAATAGAAATGATACAGTTACAACTATTCAAAATTATAGAGATAATCCTTCTTTAGATTCTCTAATTAATACAACAGGTAAATTTTATTATTTTCCAATTACGCTTAGTTGGCTTAGGTCAAAACCAAATGATTATGATGGTTATGATGATCCTCAGTTAAGGACAGAATGTGATACTAAATGGCAAGATTTTATTTCTAGCTCTATGATAGGATATTCTGGCGAGTTTGTAGAATATTCAAGAGAAGTATCAGATGATGGCAAAATTTTACTTCAATTAATTAAGGAATTGAAAGACCTAATGCATATCAAAGCAGACACTTCCCCATTACCAAGTGTGGTGAATACTCCAGAGGCTCAATGGTTATTATCATTACCCTATAGCGATTTTGATGAAGCTAATCCTGATAAAATAGAATACTTTATTTTTGTTTTCGATAAGACATGGGAGAATAGACTTAATTCTTACAATGAAAGTAATGTAATTATTGATCAGTCTTTTGGATATCTAGATAGCAATACAGTTTTTAGTATTATAATTCATGAAGCTAATATGGGGACGTTTTTTTCAAGTGTTTTTGGTGGTGATGCCTTTGATACTCATAGTCACCCCAGTTCTATAAGAACGAGTGAAGGTTATGATGAAACATTAGCTCGGCCAGTTTGGAATTATGTTCTTGCGAATAGTTTTGACGCTTTAGTTAATTTAGATTATGAAGGTATTAGAACTGAAATATTAATTCCAAATGAAGCAGAAGCGAACACCAAAACAATGGTATTTAGAGGTTTGTTTAGACGTAATCCTATCATGGGAATTATCTATCTTAATCACTATTTAAATAATATGTTATGATGAAGGTTATTTTCTGGAGTTTATTTCTTTCTACTTTATCACTTCATTGTGGTGATAATAATGTAAAAAAAATAGATGAGTCCTTTCAAGATAAGAAGGAAATTTGGCTAGATATCTTACCAGCTGATGAATTTGGAGGGTTTTATCATAAGAAAAGTGGGGTAGGGTTTTTACAAGTTAAAAATACTACGGATAGCTCTATTTATTTTAATGACTTTAAAAGTGGGTATACAACATTTTCCACTTTCTTATATCATAGTTACAAATATCCAATCAGTCCTAATAAATCCATAATTCTCCAATACCGAAATCAAAGATTGGGAGATATAATTAAACACCAAAACAAGAATTATAAAATTTCTTTAAGTGCTAATTGCTATTTAAAAAATGATAACAAAGATTCTTCTTCAATTAAATTTAATCATATTTTTTCTTTTGGTGGTGATAATTCATTTATAAGAAATTATCCAGATTCTCTTATAAGTGAGAGTGTAAATCCTAAATTATTTGATACCGTCTTACCTGATATTTCCAGAGAAATGCTTAAAATTTCATCAACTAATGAATTTGGTTTTTTTGTTAGAAAAAAGAAAGACAATAAAAAAAATGTCAATCATTTGATTGAGGGAATAATAAAAATTAAAAATATTAGTGATAAAACGGTCAGAGTTGTAAATGTTGGGGGGGCATCTAAAGTGAATAGCATATCTAGCATGTATGATGGGAGTTATTATATTCCTCCTAATAAATCAATAATATTGAGTTTTAATTCAAAAGTAATTGAAGAACAATTTGAAAATAATTTAGCCCTTTTTCTTAACGAAGAATCAGAACTCAATTATTGGATTGAATTTTCTAATGGAAATGAAAAACAAAAGATTCCATTTGCCATCCAGCTTTCTAAAAGTGATCTCAATCATATAATTGAGTAAATAAAAATATAAACTATAAAAAATTATAATATGGCGGCGAATAAATTCCTCCCAAAACTCTCTTCTGTAATTAATCTAGACTTTTTACCTGAACAACTTGGGTTTATTGAAGGAGGTATAGATAGTATAATTGGAAAGGTTTATTTAAAAGAAGTGCAATTTGTAAAGTCAAATATTGGAGACTCTATTAGTGTATTTGTTGTGTTAAAAATTTTTAAAAAACTGGGATATGAGATGCCAGGGACAGGTTTTGAAATTCTCGTAAATGCTCCATCTGGTGGAAATCCAAATTGTTTGGAAATTCCGCTGTCCTTTGATTTTCAACTTGGCATCTTGAAATATGTTCCTGATTTTTCAATGGAGTCATTTGCATTCGGGCCAGAAAGCATGTTTAATTTAATGCTAGATATTCTAGATATTTCAGAAGAAGAACTTCTTTTTGAAGCAGTAAACATATGCGGCAATGGTTCTATTAATTATTTAGTAGATGCAATAAATGAACAGTATAATTTGACTGGTACATCTAATGAAATAAGTTATCCTAGCTCTAATAATGTACATCAAGCAATTCAGGAACTTATTACAAGTATAGGACTTGCAAATTTAGGTATAGATATTTTTCAAGTTATTTTTGAAGCATGTATTAATAGTCCATATTCTAATAATGTTACCACTCAAAATATAAATAACCTTTTTGCATCCTTATTGGGTAATTCACCAATTGATACATTATTAGATTTGTTATATCCTAACTTTCATGTTAACCTTAGTTTATCACTTTCAATAGTAATTCCAAGAAAGGTATTGTTACCAATGACAGTCGATGGAGTTATTCCTCCAGAAGAAACAGAAAAAGTTGTTCTAACCTTTGATCCTGGAGAATTTAACTTTACTTCCAGCGGAAGTGTAGGATTTTCAGAAAGTGTGCATGTTTCGTTTCCTCCTCAATACCCAAAAGCTCAAATCGGGAAAACTGGATTAACCCTTACCTTCGACTATGCAAAAATAGATTTTAGTAGAAATTCAAATATTGTAGAAGCGACAGCTGCTGGATATGACGATGATTTTATTGGAATATTTATTAATCAATTAGGAATTGGATTACCTGAAAAATGGTTTAATTCTCCCGATTTTTCGACTGCTCAAATCATTGGAAGAGACATATTAATTGGTACAGGTGGATTTTCTGGAACCATAGCATTAGAAATTATTGGAACTGATCCTGATTCTGCAGTAACTGCTAGACTGGGAAATTCTGATGGCTTTGAACTTGGATTCCAATCATTTGATGTTGTATTTAAACAGAACTCAATTATATCTTCAAACATACGAGGTTTTTTAAAAATTAAAGGTTTCAAGGATGCTGGAGGGGAAGACGATGCTGTTATTCAAATTCTTGGTCACATTTGTGAAAATGGCGATTTCTTTATAACAGC
Source organism: uncultured Saprospiraceae bacterium (assembly GCA_905480595.1). GTDB lineage: Bacteria > Bacteroidota > Bacteroidia > Chitinophagales > Saprospiraceae > CAJQQY01. The sequence continues at coordinate 22,955 of CAJQQY010000291.1, forward strand.
TTATGAAACAGATGGAGTAGAAGCATTACGTATCCCAGATATTTTACAATTAAATCTGCATAGTCTAACAATTGGAAAACGAGATGATCGCTTCTATGTAGCAGTATCAGGTAAATTAGATTTTGACCAAAAAGGCGGAGCGATAGGACAATTTTTACCAAAAGATGTAGAAATCACAAAACTATTAATCTGGTCAGATGGTAGTTGGGAATTTGAAGGAGGCGCCTTAGTTCTTCCTACCAAATTTAGCCTACCAATGGGCCCCGTAAAATTATCTATATCAGCATTACACATCGGTAGCGATGAAAGAAATGGAGTAAAGTATAAGTATGTAGGGTTTGACGGAGGATTAAGTATCAACCCAGCAGGTATTGATGCTAGAGGAGATGGTCTTAAATATTATTTTACCGAAGATGGTTCAGATCATTTCTTCCGAATAGAAGGAATAGGAATAGATATGATATTGCCAGGTAATGTAAGTGAGGATAAAGCTGCCTTATTATTTAGTGGTTACTTGGCAGTAAAAGAAGGTGGAGATAACGGAGTAGAATATGCAGGTAATGTAGCCTTTGCCTTACCTAAATTAAATATTTCAGGAAGTGCAGGAATGCGTTATTTACCTGATGTTCCTGCTTTTTTGGTTGATGCAGGTTTGTCATTATCTACTCCAATTCCCATTGCTAGTACTGGTTTAGGGATTTATGGATTCGAAGCTTTATTCGGAAAACATTTTGTGGTCTCAAAATCAGAAGAAGGGTTATCAGATGATGCTCCTTGGTTCGAATATTATAAAAAACAAGAAAGAGGATTAAACCGAGATAAGTTTTATCCAATTGGAGGAACTTCTCTTGGAGCAGGTGTACTATTAGGTACATCAGGAGATTCAGGCTTTACTCATTCAGGGAGATTATTCTTTTTGTTGTCTCTTCCAGGAGTTTTCTTTTTAGAAGGGGAAGCGCAAATATTAAAGAAGCGAACAGGTTTTGCTTCCAATACCACACCTCCATTTTATGCTTTTATTGCAATTACCAATTCCTCTATTGAAGCTGCTTTAGGAGTTGATTATAAAATGCCATCTGCAACAGGAGACATTGCACATGTCAGAGGAGCAATGGAACTAGGTTTCTTTTTTGGAAATTCTACAGGTTGGTATTTGAATATTGGGCGAGAATCCTCAGAGGCTAAACGAGTTCAAGCCAAATTATTACGAATCATAAATCGAGCATATTTTTACTTGATGATTTCCTCCTCAGGCATTCGAGTAGGAGCTGGAGCAGGGATGGATTTTGATAGAAAATTTGGACCAGCAA
>CAJQQY010000292.1 GCA_905480595.1 uncultured Saprospiraceae bacterium
AGAAGGCAGCCGATAATGATGACGAAAGTGAAGAAGTAGGTATAAGTTTTGGAGGTCATTAATTTGTTTTTTTTGCCGCAGATTACGCTGATATTATGATTTTTTATGATTTCCCCGTCACTCAATTAAAAAGAAAAATAAATTTTAGGGACACATAAAAATCATAATATCAGCGTAATCTGCGGCAAAATTAAATCATGTTTTTTTCAAAAAATCATTTGCCTTTTCTAAATCCTCAGGAGTATCAATTCCAAAAGAATCAAAAGGCAATTCAGTTGTAAATATTTCAAATCCATTTTCCAACCATCGAAGTTGTTCCAATGATTCTAATTTTTCTAATCTACTCGGTGGCAATTTTGTAATTTCCAAAAGCGTATTTCTTCGAAAAGCATACATTCCAATATGTTTGTAAAAATTAAAAATTGACCAATTTTCTTTTTCTTCATTTCTCAAAAAAGGAATTGGACTTCGAGAAAATAACAATGCTTTCCCTTTTTTTCCAAAAACACATTTCACCACATTTGGATTAAAAATATCGGATTGAGTTTCTATTAATTTTACGCCAGTTGCGATCTCTGCATTTTCATTTTCTTCAAAAATATTGATGACAGCTTCGATTTGTTTTGGATGAATAAATGGTTCATCTCCTTGAATATTTACGATAATATCGAAGCCTTCCACCGCGGAAGCAACTTCTGCAATTCGATCAGTTCCAGAAGGATGATTGGAAGCAGTCATCTTTACATTTCCACCAAAAGAAATTACATGATCGTAAATTCTTGCATCATCTGTAGCCACTATTACTTCGGTCAAAGAGGAGGCTTTTTGACATTGTTCATAGACTCTTTGGATCATGGTTATTCCACCAATTTTCACCAAAGGTTTCCCTGGAAAACGACTAGATTCAAATCTAGCAGGTATTATACCTAGAGATTTCATATTTTTGTATTGAATTAAATAACACTAGAGAAAACAGCGTAGCTATTTTTTTTCAAAAAAAACTATTCACACGTCAATGATTTTTTCAAATAGAACCCAATAATATTTGTAAAATATTGATAATCAAAGACTTAAACAAATACGATTTCACATTAGCGCTCTGTGATCTTAAAATTTTTCGTACTATGAAATTTTTAACAACACTTACTTTACTACTTTTACCTTTTCTAATTTTTGCTCGTCATGGAGATAGTTTGACGTATTTGATGCCGCAAGATAGTGTATTCCTCACCGTTGATGAAAGTAACCAAAAAATAATTATCCATCAATTAGAAAAAAAACAGACCATGTATTCCTTGGCGAAATTCTATGGATTGGAATTCAATGAGGTAATGTATTATAATGAAAATTTAGAAACTTTTTCTGAAATCCCAGTAGGTAGTCTTATTAATATTCCTATTCCAAACAAAGCTATTAAACGTTACCAACGTAAAGATTTTGATCCTTCAACACATGCTTCTATTTATTATAAAGTGAAAAAAGGAGATACACTCTATGGGGTTGCCAAACGAATGTTTAGAATGCCGGTAGAGGATATTCAAAAACGAAATAACTTAGCTGATAACAATATTCAGCCTGGTCAATATTTGCACGTAGGTTGGATGAGTACCAATGGTATTCCTAGAGAATATCGTAAGTTAAAACCTGTTCCACCAGAATGGCAAGCGAGTCAGTTAAATGAAAGACATTACTTGCAAGCGAAAGGAATTAAATTTGAAAAAGAAGAAAGCGGAGTCGCTGCATGGAATAAAAATTCAAAGACTGAAGGTAAACTTACTGCTCTGCATAGTTCGGCTCCAATTAACTCAATTATTGAAGTAACCAATACGATGAATAATCGTTCAATTTACCTTAAAGTAATAGGAAGACCTTCTAGCAAAGTGTATTACGGTCCCAATGTTAAAGTTATTGTTACTCCAAAAGTCGCAAAAATGTTGGGAGCTCGTGATCATAGGTTTTATACTATTATAAAATCTTTAAGATAAAAACCTTACTTGTAAGTTGCTTTTTGTTGCTTAAAAAAGTGACCTTTGCAGCTTCAAATTTCAATTAAAAAATCTTAACCAATTTAATGAACTACTATAATAATATCCTAGAAACGATTGGAGATACTCCTCTCGTAAAAATAAATAAAGTAAATGAAGATTGTCCTGCTTTGGTACTTTGCAAGGTAGAAACTTTCAACCCTGGTCACTCTATCAAAGATCGAATGGCGATCAAAATGCTCGAAGATGCTGAGAAGCGTGGAGACATCAAACCCGGCGGAACAATTATCGAATGTACTTCTGGTAATACTGGAATGGGTTTGGCTTTGGCTGCTTGCGTAAAAGGTTATCGAACTATCTTCACAACAAGCGATAAACAGTCGAAAGAGAAATTCGATATTTTGAGAGCACATGGAGCAGAGGTAATTGTTTGCCCAACCAATGTGACGCCTGACGATCCACGATCTTATTATTCAGTTGCAGAAAAATTAAGCAAAGAAATTCCTAATTCTTATTGGTGTAATCAATATGATAACTTGTCGAATCGGCAAGCTCATTATGAAAGTACTGGACCAGAGATTTGGAAACAAACGGAAGGAAAAGTAACTCACATAATTGTCGGAGTTGGAACAGGAGGAACAATTTCTGGAACTGGAAAATACTTAAAAGAGAAAAACCCAGATATAAAAATGTGGGGAATTGACACTTACGGTTCTGTTTTCAAAAAATACCACGAGACAGGTGAGTTTGATGAAAAAGAAATTTATCCATATATCACAGAAGGTATTGGAGAAGATATTTTACCTAAAAATGTTGACTTCTCTGTCATCGATCATTTCGAAAAAGTATCTGATAAAGCAGGTGCGGTGATGGCTCGACGGTTAGCTCGAGAAGAAGGATTGTTTTTGGGATATTCTGCAGGATCTGCTTTTGCAGGTTTGTTGCAGTTGAAAGATCAATTGACGAAAGATGATGTTGTCGTGGTTCTGATTCACGATCATGGAAGTAGATATGTTGGAAAATTATACAACGATGATTGGATGAGAGATCGAGGATTTTTGGATGATGAGTTGAAAGTAAAAGATGTGATTTCGAAAAAATCAGATAAAGAATTTTTATCTATCACAAAAGACATTACTGTTCGGGAAGCTTTCAAAATGATGAAAGATCGAGATATTTCTCAGATGCCTGTGATGGAAGGTGATGAAATTATTGGTTCAATTACGGAGACTACGGTCTTAAATTACTTGTTGGAAAATCCGATGAATAATTCGGAAAATAGAATTGAATCAATTTTAGAACCTGCTTTTCCAATGGTGGAAGTTGATTTGCCATGTAAGCAATTGAGTAAATATTTTTCTAAAAAAACACCTGCCGTAATTGCAAAAGATAAAGCTGGAATGCTGCATATCTTGACGCAATACGATATTATTCAGGCAGTATAGCACGTCGCGGCCTGCTTCAGCAGACCTAAAAAAAAGAATGAGTGGTGAATACAAAAAGTATCCATCACTCATTCTATTTATGCTCTTACTTTAGTGCACGTTACTTTTTTCATTCGAAAAAAAAGTAACCAAAAATTCTTGGCCAAAAAAATGCTTAACACAAAGCAAGCACCCGCACCCACATTTTTCGCCGAGTCATGCCCGCCCCATTTCTCCGGGAACACAACTCAAAGAATAGTCTTAATTTGTAGACTCATCAATATTTTTTTAAAAAATTAAAAAATCTCAATCTGATTAGTCACCTCATCTTCATTAGATGAATCTTTCTTAATAGATTTTGGTAAGGTAGGAAGTACTCGTTTAGTCACTCTTAACTTATGTGTATACTTTTCAGTATCCACATTAAAAATTCCAAAGTGATCAATTTTATCAATTCGAACTTGTCCAGAAGCATGAATAATTCTTCCATCTTCTAACAATAAACCTACATGAGTGATTGCTCCTTTTCTATTTTCAAAAAAAGCTAAGTCACCTGGTTGAGCTTGTTCTACAAAATCAACCATTTCTCCAACCTCAACTTGTTCCGCAGAATCGCGAGGCAATTTTATTCCAATCATTTTAAAAATAATTTGGGTAAAACCTGAACAGTCAATCCCGAAAGGACTACGTCCGCCCCATTGATAAGGAGCATATAAATATCGGCGAGCAATTTTGGTGAGTAATTCTGAGCTTGGTTCGAGTTCGGAAGGAGCTACAGCTTGGCCGCTGAAAGTATAACTTGTTCCATTCAAACTAAAATGAATTCCATCGTACTTTGGGAGAGTTGCGCCTAAGGTAACTGGAACAGAATGTTCCTTCGTCATAGCACCTTGCATAAGCTCGATGCTGCAAGCAAAATTATTTTGGTATTCTTCAAATTCAGTTTCCGTTATTTGTTTGATTTGTTTGGTATCGACCCATCCGATATAATTATCCCAAGCGCATCGCACCTTTGACCAATTTTTTCCTTTTCGACCAATCACCTCTACCATTTCGCCAAACAGCAATTGAGAAATCATCTCACTTGAGTCGGAAGAAGTACTTCGAATTGGGACCACACTTAAAGGGCAAATGCCATAGTTCATAAACTGATTTTTTAGATGCCCTAAAAATAGTCGAATTGAAGGAAATTACATAATGAAGTTGTGAGATTTATTTTTTTACTCGTTTTGCTTCTTGCTTAATATTGTTTTGTTCAAAAATAAAGGAATCCACTTTTCCATCCTCACCTTTTACAAATTCAAGTTCTATCTCAACTCCGAGCATAAAATATAAGGTGTCAGATTCTGGATAGATCCGATATTTTGGCTGCCCAAAAGGTTGGAAATACAATTTGTCATCCTCGGTTGTTACTTCCATTCCCATGATTCCGCTTAAAACATACTTCCCCACATAGTCCTTATAAATTTGAGGATCAACTTTGGCTATCGCCCTTGGTTTTTGTAACGCCTCGCTTTCATCCAAAAGATGCAACCCTAAATCATCTACAGAATAAGTTGAATTTGATAAGACCACTACTCCCCTATTTTTTTCTAAATCGATTCCACAAAAACTTCTGTAACCTCCAGTTCCACCATTATGCCATCGAATATTTTCTTTATAAAAATGCCAACCCAAACCCATTTTTCGCTCCACTTCAGCCTGTAATTCTTGAGTTAACTCTGTAGCATTCGTTCTATCGTTTTCATCCAAGTCTAATTGCAAAAATAAAAAACTCAACATTTCACTTACCGTAGATTTAAATGCTCCGCCTCCAGCAAGTGCATCTTGAAAATCCCAGTTTGGAACAACATCTCCCCCCGAATGTCCCAGAGCCAGCTTTTCTTTTTGTTCCTCACTCAAAGTTATTTTAGTATTATCTGCAAAGATCCTTTTCCCTACTTTTTCATCAAACATCTCTTCCAAAGTCATCCCACTTTGCTGAGTCAAAATATAACCAAGAAGTCCTGCACCAAGGTTTGAATATTCATGTTTCGTTCCTGGTTCCCTGAGTAATTTATATTTTTCTAAAAAATCTAAAAGCATTTTTTCATCATAATGAGCATAAGGATTGGAGAGATCTTCTCCTAATTTAAGATTATCAGGAAGCCTAGGTAAACCTGAATTATGTGTAGCCAAATGTCTAAAAGTGATCTTAATTCCTTTGTAATCAGGCACTTGTACATTTGGTAAATAATCTTCAATTGGGTCATCCAATTTCATTTCCCCTTCTGAAATCATTTCAGCTAAAAGCAACGAAGTAAAAACCTTGGAGATCGAACCGATTTCATATATTGTTTCTTGATCTACGTTTTTTCCAAATTCGTTTTTAGTTTTTCCATAATTATAAAAATGAACACCGCTAGAATCAATCACTCCAACTGCGATACTTGGAGCATATCCATTATCTACACGCTCTAGAATACTCGCTTTAAATTCTTCTGAAAATTGTGCATTCATCGAGATAGAAATGAAGAGTAGGAATAAAATATTTCGCATGGTTTTATTTTTTTATAAAAAACTAAAAGTAATTTTCTCCGAGAAAAAACATTGACTAACGATGAAGATACAAAGACTAATTTTCATAAAAAAAGGAGTTAACCGTTTCCGATCAACTCCTTTTTTCAAAAATTAAAAGCTACTTTTTAATTAAAAATAACTTTCTTCGTAATCACTTTTTGATTTGATGTTAAAACAACAAAATACATTCCTTGCGCTGGAACTA
>CAJQQY010000293.1 GCA_905480595.1 uncultured Saprospiraceae bacterium
TTATTTCTCCTCTTTCTATTTCATCTACTAACCTTAATTTAAACGACATGGAATAATCTCGCTGGGTGCGCTTGATGTAATGGTTCTCTTGACTTTTCATGATACTAATATTTTTTTGTATCACTATTTTAGGACGGCATAGTTAGATTAGAAACAATCGTCAATAATTATTCATCCTCCTTTTTTTTCTTCCACCTCCCCTCTTCTTTCAACACCTTTGTAATCATCCATTCCAATTGACCATTAACACTACGAAATTCATCCGCAGCCCATTTTTCGACTATCCTCATGGTTTCCTCATCTACTCTTAATACAAATTTTTTTTTTGCCATAACAATACATTTACATTTTTAAAACAACAAATAGAATGATAGATTTTATCCTGACATTCCTCTTTGGCATTTCGCAAAAAACATCCGTGGCACGATTCTAACCGTGGCACGGATGTTTATTCTTAGGTATGTAAAGTGCCAGTATTTAAAACTGGAGTTGCTTCTTGATCTGAACAGAGTACGACCATTAAGTTACTCACCATTGCCGCTTTTTTCTCTTCATCCAAATCAATAATCTTTTTTGCTGAAAGTGCTTCCAAAGCATGTTCTACCATTCCTACTGCACCTTCAACAATTTTTAATCTTGCTGCAACAATCGCTTCTGCTTGCTGACGCTTCAACATCGCACTAGCAATTTCTGGAGCATAAGCCAAGTAACCAATTCTAGCTTCTAAAACTTCCAATCCAGCCATCGCTAACCGATTCGTCAACTCCTCTTCCATAGCCGTATTGACTTCTTCTAAACCAGACCGTAAAGTCGTTTCAGATTGATCATCATCAAAGTTGTCATAAGGATATCGACTTGCCAAAATCCTAACTGCTGCATCACTTTGGATTCTTACAAAACTTTCATAATCATCTACCTCAAATGCAGCTTTGTAAGTATCGCTCACCTTCCAAACTAAGATCGAACTAATCAAAATTGGATTTCCCATTTTGTCATTTACCTTAACTCTTTCAGTTTCAAAGTTTCGAGCTCGTAGCGAAATCTTTGTTTTAGTATAAAATGGATTTGTCCAATAAAATCCATTTTCTTTTACCGTTCCTACATATTTCCCAAACAAAACTAATACTCGTGATCCATTTGGATTGACCATAAAGAAGCCCGGAAGGAGTAACATAGCAAGTGGAATTATGACTGCCACATATGGTTTTTGAATAACTGCAAATCCATAAACGATCGATGCAATTAATAGGAATAAAACGAATAGCATTAAATAACCTGAAATTGGCTTTGTCGTTTTTTCGAAATCTTGATTTTTTTCCGCTTCCATAATTTGAATTATTTTGATATTGAAATGATATCATAAATATATCAATTAAAAATTGGGAATTCAAACGAGTTTCGATGAATTATCTAAAATTATCGATAAAGGATATTTCGAACAAATGACAAAAATCACCTTCCTATCTAACAAAAATCACCACTCAAAAATCGGAGCATTCTTAATTTGCAGTTCATTATTATTATAAAATATATCAAACTAAATATATGAAAAAAGTAAATTATATCTCTGACTTACATTTCGAACATGTGGCATGGAACAACGAACTCTCTTTCCAACGAGATGAATTAAAAACTTTCCAACATCGATTGGAAGAAGTAGCTCCTCAATATACAAGTTCAGAAGTTTTGAGCAAGGTGGAACAATACCAAAACAAATTTATTCGACATTTTGAAGTCATTGACACCTTACAACATGAAGTTAATGAGCATGAGTCTCACCTAGTTAAATTTGCCAAAAGCCATCCTATTGCAGTTGATCATGTTCATTTTAAAGATCATACTGGAATCCGTGATAAAGTAGAATCTCAATTAGATATTTATAAAGATCTAAAGAAAAACTTTTTAAGATTTCTAACCCAAACAATGTAAGCTATCAGCTTGTAAAAGTCTACTAATCAAATTAAGCAGTCAGTACTTTTGTGCTGGCTGTTTTCTCATTTTAAATCCTTCCTCACGAGAAAGGATAATTAAATTATTTATTTCTATACCTTTAGAAACTCTTTCAATTAATCTAAATTCTTTAAAATCATACAATGAAAAACTACCCTCTACCCGTCATCATTCTATTTTTAATTTCTAATTCTATCTCCCTTTTTGCTCAAAAAGAAAAATTACAATCTGGCCCAATGGTCGGATATTCCACCATGAAAGAAGTTTTGCTTTGGGTGCAAACTACCGAACCTGCTGAAGTTCATTTCGAATATTGGAATATTAAAACGCCAACTGAAAAAGTAAAAACTTCTTCAATTAAAACTTCAAAAGATGATGCATTTGTTGCTCACCTTTTAGCAGATAAATTAGAACCTTCCCAAAAATATAATTACGAACTCTTCATTAATCAGCAAAAAGTAAATCGCCCCTACCCGCTTCAGTTTGAATCTCAACCAATTTGGTTGTGGCGAGGCGATGCTCCTGATTTCTCATTCGCTACAGGAAGTTGTAATTATGTAAGTGAGAAAAAATATGATCGTCCAGGAAAACCTTATGGTAGTGAGTATCAAATTTTTGAAACGATTGCCAAGATGAAACCTCAATTTATGATGTGGCTGGGTGATAATTTTTATCTCCGAGAAGCAGATTGGAATAGCAAAACTGGAATCATGCATCGCTATACACATACTCGTTCACTTCCTGAAATGCAAGCTATGTTGGGCGGAATGCATCACTATGCTATTTGGGATGACCACGATTTTGGACCAAATAATTCTGATCGAAGTTTCCGATTGAAAAAAGTAACTGACAAAGCTTTCAGAGATTTTTTCCCTAGTCCAAATTATATTTTTGACGAAGGAGTTACTAGTCATGTACAATGGGCAGATTGTGAATTCTTTATGCTCGACAATCGATATTGGAGATCACCAAACAAAAGAAGTGATATCGAAAATCCTGATGTTTTGGGTGAGGATCAAATCGAATGGTTGTTAGATGCTTTAGTAAATAGTTATGCTTCATTCAAATTCGTTGCCATCGGTGGACAGTTTTTAAATCCACTAATTGCAGGAGAGAACCATACTGCCTGTGCACCAAAAGAAAGGAAAAGAATCATAGAAGCTATCCAAAAATTAAAAATCAATGGAGTCATTTTTTTAACTGGCGACATTCATAAATCAGAATTATCCGAATATAAAATTGCTGGAGGATATCCACTTTATGATTTAACAATTTCTCCATTAACTGCAGGAGTTTCTACATATAATGCTGAAAAAAATCCTCTACACGTGGAAGGTACTTTGGTCAAAGAAAAAGCTTTTGCCAAAATTGATGTATTCGGTTCTCGTAAAGAACGAACCTTGAGAATAACAGCATTTGGAAGTGATGGACAGGAATATTGGAAAAAGGAAATTAAGGCTTCGGATTTGAAATTTGAAAGGAATTAAAAAAATAGGGGAACAGTCGCGAAAGTGATTGTTCCCTTGTATTTTTTTATATGTGTTGCGAAACTTTTTCATCATGCCTCCTCGTCGTCTCTTCAAAAGTCGAATCGTAATCTTCTCGAACGGTTCCCATCATTCTATCCCAAATGAGAAAATACAAACCGTAATTCCCATCAAATCTTTTATGATGTAAATTATGTGCTACGGAGGTGTTGACATATTTTCCAATCCAAGTTTTATGAAATCCTTTTGGATAAAGTTCAAACCCGAGATGTCCATATACATTATAAAAGATTTGAAATAAAAAGAAAAGTCCAATCGAAGAAATATGAACAGGAACTGTAAATGCAATCAACGGAACTATCATCGCTTCAAAAAATCCTTCGATGGGATGGAAAGCATAAGCGGTCCATGGAGATGGATTAGTTGATTTATGATGAACCAAATGAACATGTTTATATATTTTGGGATGATGCATTGCTCGATGCATCCAATAAAAATAAGTGTCGTGTAATAGAAACATCCATACCCAAGTGAATAAATAATAACCTAAACTATGATCATTAAAATCAAAGTAAATATTCGTTTGAGGCATGTAAAAATAAAATACAAACAATGCCACAGTTGCAAAAATAGTTACCGAAATCAAAGAGTACATGATGTCTCGAAAGTAGTCTTTGTTCTTAGGCATTTTCTTTTGCACCTTTCGAAACCACAATGGTTTTTTCAAAATGAAATAAAATAGAACAAATGCACCTCCTGCAAAAAGGAAATAATCCTTGACGACTCCGAAGGCTTCTCGTAACCAAAACTCCATGAATGTTTCTTCCATAGTATTTTTTCTATTTAAAATAAAAAAACAAAATCTTAATTGCCAATAGTTTCTGATAAATTGTAAAAAGAGGTAGAAGAGTTGTAAAAAAAATCACCTCTCGACATAAAACATTTCTAACATCCCTTTTCCTTTTGCATGAATCTTACCTCTAGGTGTAAAAGAAAACTCTGAATTTTCTTTTAATAAATCATACGTAGATTTACTAATATTTATTTTTCCAATTGTTCCGTTTTCTTCCATCCTTGAAGCAATATTTACTGTGTCTCCCCAGATATCGTAAGCAAATTTCTTTAACCCAACGATTCCCGCAACCACCGGTCCAGAATGTATTCCTATTCTAAATTCAAAAGGTTGTTTCCCTTGCTGTTCTCTTAATACTGTGGTCTTCTCAATAAATTCTAGAATGGCTAGTGCCGCTTTTAGAGCATCATAGGGGTTGGTCATATTATGTGTTGGTACTCCTGCTGCTGCCATATATGCATCGCCAATAGTTTTGATTTTTTCCACTCCATATTTCTCCATAATCAAATCAAATGCACTATAATAATAATTGAGTTCTTCTAACAATTCTACAGGATTTAACCTTTCGGCATGTTGACTAAATCCTTTTATATCAGCGAAGAACACGGTAACTAAATCATAGTATTTTGGGGTAGCTGATCCATCATTTTCTATTTCTTTTGCGATTTCTTTTGGTAGGATATTAAGAATTAATCCTTCGAGATTAGTTAAAGTTGCCTTTATCGTTTCCGAGTTTTTTTTCTGCCCGAGTTTAGAAATACAACTACTGATAGCTTGCTGTAGGTCTTCGAATTTAATGGGTTTGATTAAATAATCTAATGCATTCATTCGTAATGCTTTGAGTACATAATGATTATAAGAAGTAATAAAGATAGTCTGAAATGAAGGATTTTCATATTGACTTAGCATCTCGAAACCAGTCATATCAGTCATTTCAACATCTAAGAAAATAAGGTCTGGTTGATGAATTTTAATTTTTTCAATTCCTTCTCTTCCGCTTTTAGCAGTATCAAGAATTTCTACAAAAGGGAAATTCATTGTAATCATATCTCCCAGTAGACTTTTGATAAAAGGATCATCATCAATAATTAAACTTTTTATTTTCATAGTAAGCTACATTTCATTTTGATAAGTTTCCCACCAATCTTTAAATTCCTCTTTCTTTCTACGAGCGATTGGAATACTCGTTCCATCTGAGAGTACTATAGAAATACTATTTGGATAAGATTGAATATGTAAAGAATTAACGAGATGAGATTTGTGACAGCGAAAAAATCCTTTGTCATTTAATAGCTCTTCTAAATCTCCCAAAGTTTTGGAAGCAAGATTCTTTTTTTGATTGGCTAAATAGATAAAACTATAATTTCTTTCTCCTTCGATACGCACTATATTTTTTAGCCTCATTTGCAATTCTCCGTCGTGAGTTTGCAGGGTTAATATTTTTTCGGAAGAATTAATGGTATTCAAATTGTGAAGTACTTGTTTAATTTTATTGGAACCATCATTATTTTTCACATAAGACTTATAGCGATTGATTGCCGCTTTGAGTTCTCCCAAATCAATTGGTTTAACTAAATAATCCATGGCATTAAAACGAATCGCTTTGATGGCATAGTGACTGTAGGAAGTAATAAAAATAGTTTGGAAATTTATGTCAGTCAATTTAGCCAACATTTCAAACCCAGTCATGTCTGCCATTTCTACATCCAAAAAAATCAAATCAGGTTGGTAAGTTTTGATTTTTTCTAAACCTTCTGTACCACTACTTGCCATGGAAAGTACTTCTACTTCTGGGAGATATTGATCCAACTTATCTTGCAATAAATCTCGAATGAATGGATCATCATCAATGATTAAACTTTTGATTTTATTCATGTATGTAATTATAATATCTATTTAGCCTTTCTTAATTAAATTCTACCCCATCCATTTGCATTCCTTTATTCATTCCTCTTATGCAAGATAAAAATATTTTTTTAGGGGTAAGTCAAAATTGATCGAACGGTTGATCGAACGGTAATTGAAGATAGAGTTAACTTGTAGATAAATGTATTTACCTTAGGATAAAAACCTTTTCCTAATTCGGTGGAGATAACTCTATATTACAGCTATTATTCTGAATGGAAACAATTCTGTACTCCATCTGCATTACCTTTTTTTTAAAACCCATTAAAAAATGAAAAATATTTATCTTTTTATTATTGCATTTTCAGCATTATTCAATACTAGTTTAATCGGTCAAGTAACCTGTAGTCAAGACACTCTCCAATACGGCAGAGCAAAAGGCGATTTAGTTATCGGTGGACTAAATGGACTTGGACTTTCAGTGCCTTTTACTGCCGCAGGTCAAAGATTTGAAGTACCAGCTGGGGCTTCTGTAGAGGTTTCAGGATTTACACTTTTTACTCAACCGATAAATGGAGATACTTCTTCTGTACGTTGTGCCATTTATGAAGCCGACCTTACTAGTGGATTGCCAACTGGAACAGCACTTGCTATGGTGGAGTTGAATCTTACCACGGAAGTCACCTCTATCAACTTTGATTTCCCGGTAACCTTGACGCAGGATTTTGTGATCACGACTGAAAACCTTTCTCCTTCACCATTGATTATGACCACCAATAGTGGCATGGCGGGTGCTGGTCAAGGAGAGCAACTGGCTTTACTTTTATTTCAAGGAGACTGGGTTGTTGCTGAAATCATAGGCCCTCCTGGCGGCGCTTTCAATCTCGACTTTATCATGGAGCCTTTCGTGAATTATGATATTACAGCTGGAGTTTCTTCCGATGTAATTGATAACACCGTATTCGTAGATTCAATTTACAACTTTACATCCGATCATTCTCCTTTAGTTGGAAGTCGCTTTTTCAACACAATTGCTTTTAATGAATATTTTGGTATTTCTATCATTTCTCCGACGGATTGGGATTTTGGTGATGGAAGTTCTTTGGACAATGGCGAAACACTAACGCATACTTTCCCTGGTGGAGCAACTAGCTATATAGTAACTACAACTGCAACCATAGAAGGATATACTACAAGTTGTGAAGATATTATTGAAATATCATATGATGTGGAGGTAGTCAATTCTACTATAGATAATTTACTGGAAAGTTCTATTTCCATTTATCCAAATCCAACAAATGGTTATAGTCAACTTAGCTTTGAATTAGAGAATGCTAAAAAAGTCAATGTCTTTGTTTATAATTTATTAGGAATGCAAATAGCAACCTACTCGCTAGGGGAAATAGATAACACTTCTTTAGAGTTGGATCTTACTAATCAACCGTCTGGAATTTATCTTATAGCAATCGAAATAGACGGGCAATCTATTGTAGAAAGATTGGTGATCGACTAAG
Organism: uncultured Saprospiraceae bacterium; assembly: GCA_905480595.1. Taxonomy (GTDB): domain Bacteria; phylum Bacteroidota; class Bacteroidia; order Chitinophagales; family Saprospiraceae; genus CAJQQY01. The sequence goes on from CAJQQY010000293.1 coordinate 7,650, forward strand.
AAAAAAAACGACCATCAATAATCCTGAATTTTCAAGTTAAAAGTTCAGGAATAAAAGTAAACAACTAAAATCATCCAATTCCTGTATACCTCAAATTAGCTAATTAAAACATGAGTCATCCCGAATTATGAACTTGAAAAAATAAGAGGCAGTTGGAGATGGCTAATCTAAATCTGTAAAGCGGTATCGAAGCATCTCGATACCGCTTTCCTGTTCTATGACACCAACGTTTGAAAATCAGTTGGA
>CAJQQY010000294.1 GCA_905480595.1 uncultured Saprospiraceae bacterium
TTTTTAAAAGGAGATGTTTCAAGTAGTGAAATTGGTAATCCAAGTAATTCTCCTGATGGGGAAATGATCAAAAGACCTCCTCCATAGATAGCTCCTATAGCTAATAGAGATTGGAGTATAATTAATAAAATTTTCATTGAATGGGGTTTTATCTCCAATTAAATGTAATTCTGACAATAAATCAATGACTTTTATCAAAAAATCAATCAATCAATCAATCAATCAATCAATCAATCAACCGATTGATATTAATATTATTTTCAAGGTGAAAAAAAATAAGTTTCCTTTGACCCTAAATTCTCGCTAGTACGTCCTCTATTGAAAAAAAAAAAAGAATGAACGAAATTATATCTTACTGGCTAGTGCTCCTTGCTGAACGTTTTTTTAATCGATAATTAATTAGTTTCGATATATTTTCTCAAATCAGAATTTAAAATACCGTCCAATTCTTTTTCATTCTCCATACTTGTTTCTGTAAATAAAAAACCAAAAACAGGATATTTTTTTATATCAAATTTTCTAATATTTAGAATGTGCTCAAAATCTTTTTCTATGAGGTCATACCGAAATTTACGAATTTCTTCAGGCGCAATTCCTGAATTATTATTTAGAACCACAATGCTGAACTTCTTATCTCTTTTATCTTTAAAAACTTCTTCCCAGTTTGGCTTTTTTGCATTTAGAAAAAATTCATAAGGATTAATTCCTAAAGCATAACCTGATAAATCTGCAGTTGTACACCATCCTCCAAACCTTAGCGGATTAATTTCAATTGGAGAAATTTGCCCATCTTTATTTATTCTAATTTCAACATGCAAAGGAAAATTTCTTAAGCCTAATTTATCTCCTATTTTTTGTAAAAAACGTTCAACACGATTTTTATTCTCATAAATGATTTCCCTTGAAGTGCTATAAACTCGGTCGCTAGTATCTCCCCTGGAAGAAAATTTATGATGTAAAATATTCAATATTACAACTTCGCCATCTTTATTAAAGTAAGCATCAATAGCATATTCTTCACCCTCAATATATTCTTCAATAATAAAATTAGAAGTATCTAAAACTTCTTTAGGGAAAGTCGATTGTAGATTACTGATATTCAGTTCTTCTTTAGCCGAATGCCAATCTTCAATATTATGAATGATATGAACTCCTAAGCTGAAGAATCCAACGGATGGTTTAATTACAAATGGAAATTGGATTTTGGATATATCAAGTTCTTGAATTGCTTCTAATTTTATAGACATAAAAAAGAATGTAGGAAACGATTCTCGGATTAATTCTCTGAAAGCAACTTTGTTTTTAAATATTTCAATGTGATTTGAAAGTTGGGAATCAGGTAAATGTTTATTTATCCAAGCGATGGAATTTTCTGAATTAGTATATAAAGGTGTATGTGGTGTTTTTTCCAAAATACTTATCGCATTCTCTTCTGAAATCCAATTTAGCGAATGGTCGGTTATCAATTGCTTCGCTTGTGAAGTTGCTACAATATTAAAATTATTATCTCTAATGGTATTTATTAAAAAGTCAGAAACGAAAGGTTCATCGATTAAAAACATTTATTTTTTTTTAGGTTACAATTTTTTCAAAATAAAATCTACTGCCATTTGAGCATGCAATTGTGTAGTTGCCATCATGGGCAAATCAAAGTCTCCGGGAGCAATGAGCATTGGTAATTCTGTACATCCTAAGATAATTCCTTCCGCTCCTTTCTCTTGCAACAACTTCATTTGTTGGATAAAAAATGATTTGGCAGTATCTGTAAAATTCCCTTGAGTAAGTTCTGTAGAAACATATCGATGCGACTCTTTCAAAAATTCTTCATCAGGAATAATGGTTTCTATTTTATAATTCTCTTGCAAAAAGGATTGAATAAATCCACCAGTCATAGTTGGTTTATTACCAAGTAAACCCAATTTTTTGATACCTAATCGTTGTGCTTCTTTTCCAGTAGCATCTGCAATATGAAGAATCGGAATATCTATTTTGGGAGTAACATAAGAATAAACCATATGTGGAGTGTTGGCACAAATGACGATTGCTTTAGCTCCTGCTTCCTGCAATTTTTTAGCTACTTCAAGATAAGTCTCATTGATTTTTTTCTTATCACCACTTCTCATCAATTCAATATTCAAACTATGAATCAGTAAAGGAGGATTACCTTGAGTTCCTATTTTTTCTCCAACTAATTCATTGATGAGGCGATAATAAACTATCGTTGAGTGCCAAGAAGTACCACCTATCATACCGAGTAAATTCATTTGTGGTGCCATAATTATAACTGAATTTGGAAAGTGTTTGAATTAGAAATTTATCCAAAAATAAAATAAAAAAAAGCCTAAGAGTGTGATAACAATTACAAAAAGAAAGGTATCAAAGCATTTGTTTTTGTAATCGAAAAAATATTTGATATTTAATTGACAGAGTAATTATTAGTAAAGAAGAGTTAAATTATACTGAACTCATGGATAGAAGGTCACTCACCCTGCTGTTCGCGCCAACACTCCTGCATTGGTGTTCCCATTAAAAAAACCTCTGGCTTCCTATAAATCCCAACTAACCAAAAGGAATAAACTCCTCTAAACCATCCACCTCCAATAACCCTCTACCATTATCCAAATAATTAGAACCACTACTATAAATATAATCTTGTGGCAAAAGCACCCAACCTGCACGAACGTGAGGAGTATCAAAAGATTATTGACACGCTCTAATTTTTCGTTGCCTCCTCAGCTAGAACTTTCCATTGTGGATTTTGCGCTTTGAAAAGTTTATAAATTTCCGAATCTCTAGGAATGGTGTTTAAATATTCATAGAGTTTTTTTGTTTTCCAATAATTCTCTTCCCAACTAAAATCCCCTTCAAAAGGTGCATCCAGATAATCTTGTGCAATTTGAGCATAGCGTTTTACAAATCCTTCTGCAAGTTCATCTAAAGTTGTAGGCTGAATTTCTTCATAGATTTTTTGTGAAATAGATAGAGATTTAGCTTCAGGAAAAGCTTTTAAATAAGTAAAAAGATTAAACCAATGCTCTTCTCCTTTTTTTCTAAAAGTCATATCAATGTACCGATGGTCTGAGGGTGAGATATGCAGATCTGCAAAATCATTTTTATAATTATAGTCTGTCGTGTCCAATGCGATTTTATGTTTTTGAAAAAAAGGGGCAAAGTGATTTTGAATATTTTCTTGTAAGTGAGGAGTGCCACCAAAATGAAAAGATCCACTTATGGTTTGAGTGGTTTTAGATTCTTCTGTTTTTGTAGGAGTAATGTTAGGATTTGGTTTTTCTTTCGGAATTATCTTTTTGGGAGGCGTAGTTTTATGATTACATTTTATAAAAATGAAAATAACGATTACCGCAAAGATTAAAAAATAGGAAAATGGTTTAATCATAATTCAGTTTTTATTGAGTGAGGTTTGGGGTTAGCGGAAACCTAAACTTCATTAAATGTAGGCAAGGACTCAGTAATACTACCAGCCCCTTTCTTATTAATTTTGAAAATAACATCTTTTGTTGTCGTAAATAACAGGACAGATGAAAAAGACTTTCTGAGATGTGGTCTCAAGACCACAAATGCCTCTTCTAACGTAAACTCGTCTTCTTGATCCTCCGTTTCTGGAGACCTGTAACGCAATTTAAGTAAGACCTTAAAGTCATTTTCAGAATAGACTGGTCTAACAAATATGTTTCTCAAGTTAGGTTTACCAATGGTCTTAGCCATAGTTAATTTTGCAAAGGTGCCTTCTTCTACACTTTCTGTAACCTGTTTCCAAAAAAGGTCAAACACTTCTAAATAGGGCATAAAATAAAGATTGATGATAAAAGTATTTCGTTTTTCAAAAGTAACGCTAATAAAATTAACTTTGCACGCTTTAAAAAAAAAATACAATCCATGAATATTTACGAACAAGTTGAAGCAGAAATTCAAGCTGCTTCTCATATCGTTATTACCGCACACAAATCTGCAGATGGAGACTCCATTGGTTCTTCTTTAGGTTTATTATATTTTATTGAAAAGTTAGGTAAGAAAGCTGTTGTCTGCCATCCAGACAAAGCGCCTGATTATTTATACTGGTTAGATACGACGGCTATTATTTTGATGGAAGAAAACCCAGAAGAAGTAACTGCGCAAATGAAAAAAGCAGATTTAATTTTCTGTTTAGATTACAATGCAACGAACCGGGTTGGGCCAGATATGCAAGCCTTATTAGAAGAAGCTACGGGTAAGAAAATTATGATAGATCATCATTTGAATCCTGAAGATTTTCCTACGCTATCTATTTCTGAAACAACTGCTTCCTCTACGGCTCAATTAATTGTAGATTTAATAGAGGAGTCTGGACACATAGAATTGTTAAATGAAAAAATTGGAACGCCATTATATTTAGGTATTTTAACAGATACAGGTAGTTTTAAATTCAATTCCGTCAAGCCACGAACGCATGAAATTTTAGCTAAAATCTTAGCAGCAGGAGTAAAACATCATTTAATTCATGAAAAGTTAAATGATACTAATACCGAAAGCCGGTTGCGTCTGCAAGGCTATGCGATGAGTGAAAAATTAGAAATTTTATACGACTACCATGTTGCTATTATTTCTTTATCTAAAGAAGAGTTGGCCAAATACAATTTCAAAAAAGGAGACACCGATAGTTTGGCTAATTTGCTTTTATCTATCAAAGGAATGAAGGCAGCAATTGTGTTTACAGAGCGAGATGGAATTATGAAAATTTCTTTCCGTTCGAAAGGCGCTGAAAATCCGGTGAATGTTTTAGCAGCAGAACACTTTGATGGAGGTGGGCATGCGAATGCTGCTGGTGGTATGAGTGATTTAACGGTAGGGGAGACATTAGAAAAATTAAAAGAACTGATTCCTCAGTATTTTTTAAAAGAAGAATAATTGTTTTTCTTCTTTCGCTGCCATCACCTCTGTTCGGTCAAAATAAACATGACTCGCTAGCGACGATGCTTTTGATATTCCACTAAAATATTTAGTCCATCCGTAAACACATTTATGTAGCAACTAAAATCTAGATTCATAAAAAAATGTTATATATTTTGAATTACATTAACTAAACCTTAATTTAGATTTATGAAAAATATTTTTACCCTATT
>CAJQQY010000295.1 GCA_905480595.1 uncultured Saprospiraceae bacterium
CTTGATGCAAAACGAAAAATCGTGGAAACGAAAGGCCTTTAAATGGAAAGCCATTCAAGAAAATTTAGGTCTTATGTTTGGTGACCGTTTTCTTAAATGGCTTGATAAATAATTTTTGACACACTTTATGGGCTAGTCCCTAACAATCGCATACTTTTTATTCATACAATCCAAAACCACTTTTCCCTGTATCCTGCATAATTTGTCTTTTTTATAAATTAGCTTTTCCCATTTGAGATTAGTTTGATATTTATCAGAAACTTTATCACCAAAAACTCAAAGATTAATTCAATCCCACTTGCCCCTTTACTGATTCAAATAATTTTTGAGAATCAAAACCAATTCCATCCTTAAAAATCACTTCTATCTTTCTCATATTTTTGATATCTTTTTTCAAATCACCATCAATTAAAATTAGATCCGCAATCTTTCCCTTTTCCAAAGTTCCAATTGTTTTTTCTTGCTCCAAAAATAGCGCACCATTATAAGTACATATTTTAACTGCTTCTTCCACAGAAAATCCAGCCTCCACAAAAATCTCTACCGTTCGTTGATTCGCATAACCTGCCACCGTTCGACCAGCACCAGTCGGGTCAGTTCCAGCAACTAACAAACCTCCTTTTTCATGGAATCTTTTTTCCCATTCTAAATTTTTATGATACATCGCAGCAGATGCTGAATCTTTTCCAATTCTATTATTATAATTGGTCAGAATCCGTTTTTGAATTTGCGGTGCAAGTGCATCAAATCCTCCACCAGGAACAATTTCATGTTTGGTATAAGGCTCAAAAACATTTGGCGTAGAAGTAACGACTGTTTTATTTTTTATTAATAAATCAATCAAATCGTTTATTTTTTTCCCATCCTTTGCAGCAGCATACAAACCTTTTCTCGCACCAAATGGGTCACATACATTTTCCATTTTTTCTTGATCGAAATCACTCGCCGCCATAAAGCCATGTTCGAGATTATCAATGCCGATATTGGAAGCTTCTTCATAAGTAATCGAACATAAATGTCCCGTTACCATAAGTCCTCTTTTATGTGCTTCTCTCACACATATTTCTAAATCCTCTTTAGTAATATTATTATAAACTTTAAATGAAGTCACTCCTTTGTCCGCCCAATAATTTACAATTTTAGATACTTCATCTGTGTTTCCAAGAAAACCTAACTCAGGAACACGTGGACCTTCTCGTTCAATAAATGGGCCAGTTATATTCATTTTAGGTCCGGTCATTTTCCCCTCATCTATCCATTTTTTCACATTCAAATCTGTTTGTGGTTGAATGCTTCCTGCAGTTCGCATCGTCGTAACACCTCCTGCCAAATATAGTCTCGGAAAAGTAAATGTCATTTGTCCTACACTAAACCAATTCTCAAATGGCTTCGTGTAAAACATATGTTCGTGTAACATGACCAAACCTGGAATAATCGTTTTTCCTTTTCCATCAATGATATCTGCCATTTCTGGAATTTTCACATCCGCAGCATTTCCAATATTTTCGATAATACCATTTTTGAAAACAATGGTTTGATTACTTTTGGCTGCACTTCCTGTTCCATCTATCACGGTTACATTTGTAATCGCAGTCACTTCATTTTGGACAGAAATAAATCGCTGAACTTGTTTGGAAAAATCTTGAGTCTGAACTTGTAAAGTCATTGTTACACAAATTATCAAAACAAATAAGAATCGATTCATCAGTTGATTTTTTTAACTAAAATAATATAAATTTGATTTAAAAATACTTTTCATAAAACATAATAGATGCATTTTTCAAAAAAGAATTAACCTCTTCTATTTTATAAAAAAATCACCTACTTAGAGAATTTTAAATGTAAGAATCAATCCTTTCAAAATATCTCTTCCCTCTCGTCAAAGAATAAAGATCAATAATAATATGCATCAACATTGCCAACCATAGTGACCCCGTATAAATAAATGTGATCGACCAAAAGATGCCAAACAGAAATGCAAAAACCATATTTTTCATTTTTGTAGCAAAATGAGATAACGCAAAAAGTAAGTTGACGATTAGGATCGAAGGGATGATCGGAAGGAATTGACTCAACTGCCAAAAGGTAAATCCACGAAAAATTATCTCCTCACAAATTCCCGCCGTAAACGATATCGCAACTGCCCAATTATGTTCCTTTTGATTAGTTGGAATCAGATACATGACATCTTTATTATCTCTTTTAAATTTTTCCAAATCAAGTTTAGGGATATCGTAATTATCAAAAACCCAGAGGCTCAATAATCCACCACCAAACAATCCTAAAACCATAAGTGGTTCATTTAAAAAATCTAATCCTATTTTATCTACACTATCTCCATTATAAAATAAACTCAACAAAATTAATCCAACCATGATCCATTGAAAAATAATGGATTGCACATACATACTTATTTTTAATTCAGGCGATTCAGAGATTAATTCTTTTATCTTTTCGCCATTCCCCAACATTGAATAAATCGGAACGACCAGTCCAACTAATACTGCCACGATGAGATATGAAATTGGTTGGTCCATAATATTTAAAATTCGTTTTTTCCCAAGATGAGAGTAAGAAGAAAACTTAGCAAAAACTAATAATACCTGTTTGGGATTTCCCTCCTAAATTATGCACCCAACATTGGTAAGTGTTTCACTTTGTGATAAGTCAACGCTAGAGTAATACAATATTTTACAGCCTCCTCATTTATCGTTTCATCCAGGTCAAAAACAATCGCACGCTTCCCCTCAAACTTCAATTGATTTTTAAAAATCAATTCAAAAGTTGGAACAAGCCGTGTTGTGCAACTAAAATACATCGCATATTGATTAGGATTTCTTGCTTTCCAATCCATTCGAATTGTGCTACCTTTTTTTACTAAATAACTTGGCTCTCCCCATTTTAAAGTTTCTTCGATTTCCGTAATACTTTCGACTTCTTCCGCAGTTTTGAGAATGAGCTTACGAAGTGCTTTAAGTTGCTTGCGGGCATTTGGAGGATAGTTTTTAAACTTCTCTTTGACTTCAGGATTAGATTGGATAGTGAGTTTTTTCATACTTAATTGAAAGATGCGAAAATTAACTTGAAAATAAATTAATTACAAAGGTAATTTGAAAAATTAAAAGTCTCATAAATCGTTATTGTAAAAAAAACTTTCATGAAATTTAAATTCATTCTTTTCATATTTCTTCTTTTTTCCAATCTTTCATTTAGTCAAAATGAAGACTCAACAATCCAAGATTCGTCCTCTTGGATTGTTCTAAAAAATGCAGCTCACAAAATAGGTTTTTGCATTTATCATCCTTCTAAAAATCATTGTACAGACCATTCAAATAAATTTGCAGAAAGAGATAAAAACACACCTGAAGATGAAGAGACTTATTATTTTGAAATGAAAAAAGAGTGGGCGCAAAATCGTCTTGATAAATGGGCTGAACGACATGAACAACCTGTCGAAAATTTTTTGATTCTTTTTGATGTTTCCCAAAAACATTCTTTAAATAAATCAGAACCAGAAAAAACTATAAATTCATATCGAGGATTTGTATTGATTGATTTGACCGACACAATTGATTTCACTTTTCATCAAAAGAATAAAGGTGAATCAATGATGATGATTAAAAGTGATGGGAAAAATGCTTTAATGGAAAACTTTTTATGGCGAGAATTTATGACCAGAAGGCTTGGTCGATTTAATCCAAAGATAGATTTTAAACTTATTGGAGAAAATAGAAAAACTGATTTTGAAAAATTTAAAGAAGCGTTTTTTATTTTTCAAAAAGAAAAAAATAAACACTAAAATAAATTTCCAATTTTACTTTTTTCTCTAATTTAATCACGCCTACGTAGGGGAGATTTTTAACTAAATTGTCTTGTGGTAAATTATTCACTAACAAAACAATTTAATTATGAACCTCATTACCTCTATCTGTTTCTTAGTTTGTTCTTACACTTTAACTACGGAATCTGTCCCATCATTTGTAGATGTTTTTGCAGGCGAACCTCAAAGTATTCACATAAAATCCACTTTAAATAAATGGCAATGCAACAACAAAGAATTCATTCCAATTGAATTACCCAAAAACGCAAAAGGAATTATTTATTCTGTGAGAACAGTTAAAAAATCAAACTTTAAGTCTCCCCAAAAAGAGCTTTTTAAAGAAGTGAAATCATTATCTGAAAAATATGATCCAACTAATATTGCTGACTACATAAAACCAAATGGTACAAATAGGAGTTTTAATTTGTACTTAATAAATGGCCATGAGAATGTCCAATCATTCAATAATTGTGGGCATTACAAATACACAGAAAAATTTATAAATAAGAAATCTCGGACAGGTTATCTCAATACAGAAAATATGGAAGAGACCATTTATTTTGGAATTGAAAACAATAATGATTTAAAAAATTTGAGAGTTATTGTTGAAGTCGTTGCAATCCTACATGAATAATTTCTTAGCACATCTACAATAGTATATTCTTAAAAAAACTAATCAAAAACAAAAAAATATGAAAAACTTAATTTCCCTTTTCTTAATCTTACTTTGCGCTAACGTTGGATTCACACAGGAAGATTCTAATTCACCACCTGAAATTTTTATCTATGGAAATTTTAACTATTCTTATCTCGACGACTTCGAAGCGCCACTTGCTTTTGGCATCGGAACTGAAGCTAAGCTAAATGAAAAATTCTCCATTGGTGGATCATTTAATTATGGAACTAGCAATTTGTATCGTCGGACCTTTGTCAATCCAACCGTAAAATTTTATCCCAAAAAAATTTTTAAAGGTTTTTTCATTACATCAGGCGCTTCTTATACTCAACTAAAATCAAAAAATGATTTAATTCCGCTAGGGTACCCATTCGATCGAGACAGAGGTTCCGAAGTCAGTTTCTTTTCTTTAAATGTAGGATTAGGGGTTAGTACAGTCGTAAAAGATCGATGGTCAATAGCCTTATCTGTGGCCTTGGCTCGTTCACTAGATATAGATTTAGACTCAGCATTAGTAGAGAGTAATTTTACGGTTGGGTATGCTTTTTAAATAAAAAAAAGTTAGAGCCCAGCATCTTAAAATGCGATAGCACCTAACACATCTAGATTTTATAAAAATTAAAATCAATGCATGTTAGGTGCTATCGCATTTTAAGAAATACATCATTCTTGGAGCAATTTACTTTTTCAAAAAAGCCTCCAATCTCACTTTCACATTCTCCCTCAGATTCATATAAAATAACGAATAATCATAGTTATGATAATTCCCTCCTGGCAACAACATCATTCTAAATTGACGATGCACCGGTTTTGAAATATATAATATTCCATCTTCCCCACACCTCGCTGAAACTTCATTTTTATAAATAGAAGACAGCCTCGCCGTTTCAATTTCAGCAATTTCTTTATCCAGCAAAGAATCCATTTTGAAATTACTTTTCGAATATTCATTACTGACTGCTCCTAAATGTTGAGAAGCATCTGCCAACTCAGTATTCGATTTCCATGAAATTGGATTGGTAGAGAATGTTGCAAATTTGGAGCGACTCTTCCATTCCCAATTTCCATCTTTCTTACCCGTTGAAGGATCTCGACGAGAAAAAGGAAGTTTGGTTCGGTCAAGAATAGTCATTGGTCGGCCACCATCAATATAAGTATCGTAAGCAATCACACATTGGGTATCAGTTGCACTTTGACTTGGTTTTATATTTTTTAAATCTCCTTCAAATTTAACTCTTGGAAATTCAAAACCAATTGTGTAAGCTGCCACCATTCTTTTCACCAAATCAGTTTGGTCAATTTTATCTTCGATCAATCGCATCGCATGAACTGTTCCTTGACTATGACTAGCTATGAAAAATGGTCGCCCATCATTAAGATGATTAATAAAAAAATCAAACGCCCGAACCACATCTGAATAAGCAACATCTAATGCTTTTACCCCACTATCTCGCGACGTCAAAAAAGAATGGAATGTAGCCTGCCGATATCGTGGCGCAAAAATCCGACAACAAGAATTAAAGACTGAAGCTTGCCCTGACATAATCACTTCATCTACAATCGTGTTAGCCACAGGATGGCTCAAAGAAGCATTCCAACCTTTATTTCCAAAAAAAGTAGTCGGATGAATAAAGAAAACATCTGCTTTTAAATCTTCTTTTTTTGCCTTTTCGATTCCTAAAGGTGTGAAACTCGATTTGTCATCTATCTCTGGATGCGCTGCCCAACTTTTTCTACTCGAATAGTTCGGAGGAGAAGGCAATCTATTTTCATTAAAATCTCTACTTGGTCTCACTTGTTGCGCAAACCCAACCCAATGTCCTACTTTATCTGCACTCCTCTTCGCTTTTGAGATTCCAGATTTTATCTTTTTTATGATACTCATTTCCTATTTTTTTCAATACCTAAACATTTGGAATTAGCCGCTTGTTAGGTAACATATTAAAAAAAAATAATTTACACATTTCAAAAGGAAATGTTCAAGCTTTAAAAGTATTTTGATTAAATTCAGTCAATTTTTTATAAAAGTTTAATATTCTAAGAGAAATTTAATTTATGAGAAAACGATCAACCAATCAATTGATAACATTATTTTTAATGTTACTCTTCCCTCTTTTTGTACAATCACAAACTGACGCTAGAATTTATGATATTATCGAAAATTCCTCAGCGGAGCGAATCGAAAAAGATATTCGCACACTAGCCAATTTTGGAACTCGACATACTTTGTCTGATACTGTTTCCCAAACTCGTGGAATCGGCGCAGCTCGTCGTTGGATCAAAGCGGAATTTGATAAAATTTCAAAAGACTGCGGTGGCTGTTTGGAAGTTTTTTATCAAAGATCGCTCGTACCTGCGAAAGGTAATCGAAGGTTTGACAAAGATACTTGGGTCGTCAACGTCATTGCTATCCAAAGAGGAACCGATCATCCTAATCGATACATTATAATGTCTGGTGACATTGATTCTCGAATCTCTGATCCTTTGAATGGAAAAGATGATTCGCCTGGAGCAAATGATAATGCTTCGGGTATGGCAGGTACGATTGAAGCTGCTCGTCTTTTGACAAAATATAAATTTAAAAATAGTGTAGTCTACACAGGTTTGTCTGGCGAGGAGCAAGGACTCTTTGGAGGTAAACATATGGCGAAAGTGGCGAAAGAAGAAAATTGGAATATCATCGGTATTTTAAACAATGATATGATTGGAAATATCAAAGGAATTGATGGCGTGATCGACAATCGGAGTTTCCGAATTTTTTCAGAACCGACACCTGTGAACTTGGATGAACAAAAAAGAATTTGGCATCGATTCTACGGAGGTGAAGTGGATGGCCCATCTCGACAATTAGCACGCTATGTTCATCGAATGACGACGACTTATATGCCTATGATGAATCCGACGATGATTTATCGATTGGATAGATTTGGACGTGGTGGTCATCATCGTCCATTTAATGATGAAGGTTTTGCTGGAATTCGAATTATGGAAACTCATGAAAATTATACGCAACAACATCAAGATATTCGAGAAGAGAATGGAATTAAATATGGTGATGTCATTGATCATGTCAACTTCGAATATGCTTCAAAATTAACCGCGGTAAATGCTATTAATTTAGCTGCTTTGGCTTGGGCACCTCCTGCTCCAGAAGGGGTAATGATTGGCGGTGCAGTTCAACCGTCGACCACTTTACGTTGGACTGAAGTAAATGATAAAGATGTGGCTGGCTATAAAATTTACTGGAGAGATACGACTTCACCGCAATGGCAATATTCAAAATTTGTGGGAAAAGTTTCAGAGGCTACTTTGAAAAATGTGGTTATTGATAACTTTTTGTTTGGAGTTGTGGCCGTAGGGAAAGATGGTCATGAAAGTGTTGTGGCTTATCCGAATACTTTGATTCCGAGACGACGACAGTAATCCCCCCGCCCCCTAAAGGGGAGTTTTGGCTTTCCTTTTAAAGAAGATTTTCTTTCATTGATTTGAATGATTTTTTGATCGGGGATTTTAGAGATATATTTTTTATAGAGCTAATGTTATGAAAAACCAAAATGAAAATCTTAAGCAAGATGAATCTAAGCAGCCCAGAATGCATAGAGGTGCTAGTCACTATTTATTTCAAAATGCGAGGGAATTGAGAGAGAAAATGACGTTGGCAGAATGTATTCTTTGGGAAGAGTTAAAGATGAAGAAATTGGATGGTTTTAAGTTTAGACGACAACATCCAATTGGGATTCATATTTTAGATTTTTATTGTCATCACAAAAAATTAGGAGTAGAACTCAATGGTGGTTATCATGATGATGAAAATCAAAAAGAACTTGATAGAATCAGAACTAAAATTTTAAATAGGCAAAACATAAAAATTATTAGATTTAAAAATGAAGCAGTTATCAATCAATTAGATTCGGTTTTAAGGGAAGTAAAAACTGAACTTAATTTGGGTGATCATGAATAATAATATTTTTTAACCAGAAAATCTCCCACATGATTCCCTAAAAGGGTTGCTGCCAAATCAATGAAAGAAAAACACTCCATTGAAAGGAAAGCCAAAACTCCCCTTTAGGGGTCGGGGGTTTATACTATGAGAAAACAACATTTCCTAACCTTAAAACATCGACTAATTTCCTCCGAGGATTTTAGTGAAAGTTTCGATTTCTTTTTCCAAAATTTTGCTGAGGATTCTGCCTTTCATGATCGAGGAAAATCATCCACTAATGAGCTTCTTCCAAAAGTTTTGGAGAAAATTGGTGAAAAATTCTATGGAGAAAATTGCGAAATTTCCATTTATCGAATGACTGAAATTGCGGAAGAAAATTTTATCCACGGCACCTGTTTCTTGGATGGAAATATAACTTTGGTGATTTATTTTTCTGATCTAAATATTGGACTGGCATCCATCAGTATGGGGGGAGCGAGATTTAATTTTGTGAGTTTGAAGGCAACAAAAATTCAGGAAGGATTAGGAGTTCAATTTTTGAAAGAGGAAAATGCGACAACGAACTGATTTCGATTAAGGATGATGAATTCAAGATTAAGAATTACTTCGATGTAAATAATCCTTAATCTTGAATCATCAATCTATCATCATTTCTTTGGTTTCAAATCCACCACTTTTATTTTAAATACTAAGACAGAGTTGGCAGGGATATTTATTTTTCCTTCTCGAATTGCACGAGGACCATATGCCAATGCGGAAGGAATCAATAACCAACCTTCACTTCCCTTTTTGAAATTTTTCAAACCTTCCTCCCACCCTTCGATGGCTTTCCCTTTTCCTAAAACGAACTTAAATGGTTCTGCTCTTTTTCCATATGAATCATCGAACACAGTTCCGTCAGTCAATTGACCTTTGTATTTTACTTCGATAAAATCACCTGGTTTTGCAGTTGAACCTTTTCCTTTTTTTGTTAAAACATAACTTACTCCTGAAGCCAGTCGCTTCGTTCTCAATTTGTTATCGACCGCATAATTTTGAATGATCTTTTTATCTGTAGCGAATTGTTGTTTCCTTTTTTCTTCAAAACGTTGGCGCTCTTTCACCTCTAATTCTTTCATGTACTGATTGTACTGTTTTGAATTCATTATTTCTAACAATTCAATTTCATAAATCAAATCTGCATTCGCAGGAATGACATCTGCTATTCCATTTTTTCCATAACCGAAATTTGAAGGCACAAATAATTTCCCTTTGCTTCCTGTTTGAAACTCTTGTAATCCTAAGTCCCAACCTTTTATCACTTGCCGATGCCCTACTCTAAAAACAAAAGGAAACTCTTCTTCCGAAACATCGAATTCAGTTCCGTCGAGCAAAGTTCCTCGATATTTTATTTTCACATAATCTCCTTTTTTAGCTTTTTCTCCATTTCCTTCTTCTTCGATTACATAAAAAATTCCATCCTCTGTAGACTTTGGATTTAGTTCATTTTGTTCGAAAAACGTTTTTATATTTTGAGAAAAAATTGGATTAGTAAACCCAAAAAAGAAAAGTGTAAGTGTCGTCAATAACCATTTCATTGTTTGCATAATTTAAATTTGAAATATACTTTTTCTTAGAACGAATAATATTCCAAATGGATGCTTTTGGAGGAAGGTTTGGCTATTGTTTCGTTAATTTTTTTAACCTTTAAAATTCAGTACCAATTGCTTTTTCTCTTTTTCCAACTGTTTCATTTTTACCACCAAATCTTTATCATCCATTTCCAATGTTCCAATCAATCGACTAGCT
Source organism: uncultured Saprospiraceae bacterium (assembly GCA_905480595.1). Taxonomy (GTDB): domain Bacteria; phylum Bacteroidota; class Bacteroidia; order Chitinophagales; family Saprospiraceae; genus CAJQQY01. The sequence goes on from CAJQQY010000295.1 coordinate 10,228, forward strand.
TTATCTTTTACAGAAACAACATTGGACAAAGCATTTCGAATACGTTGTTGCACTACCCAATCTGAAATTAAATTATCAAAAAAGATGTCGATAAAACGAGTAAAAGAATCTAAATTCAAAGAAAGATTCAACTGGCGAGGATTATACACATCTCTCAATTCATTTTCAAAACGATTCAATAAATGTTGTGCTTTATGCAATCGAGCACGCGCTCGATCTATATTTGAATGCTTCACATAAGTCGTCATTCCACGTCCTCCCATCATATCCCAATTTCCCCAATTCCGAGCATTCCGCAAATAACTTTCCATCTCTTCCAAAATCACTACAGCATCTTTCCCTGCATCCAATGCCTCTTTTATTTCTCTTTTCAGATGCCTGCTCGAATCAATTTGTTGGGAAATAGTTAGAATTCGCATTCCCACCGGAGTTCCACTTCTCATCAAATCATTCTCTCTTTTTTGAATCATCGCTTCTGCCTGAGCAGGAATATCTTGAAGCTTTTTCAGTTTATCTTCCAACACTTTTTTTTCATATTCCAACAGCTCCAATGATTTTTTATGCTCATTTCGTTTTAGCGCAGCTTCCAAGTATTCTTGACGTTCTTTATCTAGTTGCTCTTTTTTACTACCAAGTATTTTATGAAAAATACCTTTGAGACTCAAACTCTCCAATTGCTTCACATCTTGCCCATGCTTTTCCAATATTTTTTCAAACTTATCTAATTCTCGATAACCACCTTTCAACTGAGTATCCAAATTTTTCAAATGTTTTTGAATGCGCTCAAAATCTTGATACTTGTTGAGTACTTTATTAAGTTCTTTTTGAAAATCTTCCATTATCTTTTTCCAACTTTATGTTTTTGTAAAATATAATCTAATTTAGTCTTTTTTAGAAAAAGCAACTTCATCAAGTAAAAAAGTCCTTTTAAATTAGGTTTACAATTATCAGGTTCCTCTATTTTTTTCATTTATTCAAAACAAAAATATGAAACCCTCCCAAACTTTCCTTTTTTTAATTTTTATTTTTTTTCTTGGAAATGCGAATGCGCAGACTTCTCCAAAAAAAGATGAAGGAAAAACGTGGACAAGTATTTTTGATGGATTATATAAAAAGAAAAAATAAACAAAACATGGCTTTAATAAAACCAGTAAAAGGAGTTTCTCCTACTTTCGGTAAAAATGTTTTCATTGCAGAAAATGCAACTATTGTTGGCGATGTCGTCACGGGTGATGATTGTAGCATTTGGTTTAATGCAGTTGTTCGAGGAGATGTGAATAGCATTGTCGTCGGCAACAAAGTAAACATTCAAGATGGCGCTGTCATTCATTGCACTTATCAAAAAACAAAAACGATTTTGGGAAATAATGTTTCCGTTGGGCACAATGCAATTATTCATGGTTGCCAAATCGCTGATAATGTTTTAGTTGGAATGGGTGCGATTGTGATGGATGACGCAATAGTGGAATCCAATGTTTTGATTGCAGCAGGTGCAGTCGTTTTGGAAAATGCACATTTGGAATCAGGATTTATTTATGCTGGTGTTCCCGCTAAAAAAGTAAAAGCCTTGACACCCGAAACCTTTCAACATTATATCGGAAGGATCGCAAATAATTATGTGATGTATGCAAGTTGGTTTGGAGAAGATGCTTCAAACACAGAAGATTAAAATCTTATTGCCTCAATGAATTCAAATTAAATGTTCCCATCAATTGATCATACCTTCCCCCAAAAGGTCGGTAATAAACTAGAATCGTATATTGGTTTTCAGTTTCAAACCAATCTCCTTCTAGTTCACTCATATTGGGAATCTTATCTCCTTTTTTAGGAACCGTTACGTAAGCGTAATTATAAAAACCTTGCTTTAAAGGGATGTCTACGACATAAGCATTCACGGCAGGTTGGTGAGTCATTTTAAATGACTCTTTAATCTGCCAATCACTCATTGCTCCAAAAACATAGACATCTTTATCATAATAAGGTTCGTTTCTTTTTATCGAAAATAGCACATTCGCGTAGTCACTCCTGATATTATTAGACTCTTGGTTTTCCATTAATTCTTGTCGAAGGAATTCAACCTTAGCCGTCCGATCATCCATAGACTCTCCATCAAAAAAAGAAACATTACTACTTTGAGAATTTTCTAAATTCCCAATAACAAATTCTCCATTGATATCTATTCGATTGTAATATTCTTCATCACTACGTGATCGATCCATATGTAACGTTACATCATAACCATCTTGATATTCCTCTATTCCTCTGACTCCTGCTCCATCATATTGCAATGATCTAATATCTACAAATCTAAATTCTTTCCCTGCAAGAAAAACTATTTTATCCAAAAACTCATAAGTCAAATGTTCTTTTCTAATATACTGTGGAGCGATATCTGTGATTGCATTATCCCATCTTCCATTTTGCATGACCACAACTTTGACCTCTTTCCTCGGATTATTGATCGTAAAACCTTTGTGCCGAACCACAAAGTCAAGCTCTTGGTGGGTTCTTGATTTTTTTACAATGGAAGAAGGTAAGGCCAATCCACTTGAAAGAGTAAACCTTGGTTCCACTACCATGAAACGCCTCGTCAAAACCAAAAACTTATCATCTTCATTATCATATACTTTTAGCAAATAATTTCCTGATTTCGTAAATCGAATATTTTCATTGGGAAAATCTAATCGATAGTGAGTATAATTCACCAAGGTATTTATGGAAAATTCAGTATATTCTATTCGCTCATCATTATACCCTACCATGAACTCTAACTCAGTCAAGTTAGATGGTGTCCAATCAGCATTGCAATGCTCAACAGCATAAATATATTCTCGAGCATCTCCATCCAAGTCATCAAACGATAACGTTAATGCCCCACTTCCTAACTGAAGAATCGGACTCCCCATCACAATACCTGGAGCATGAAGATTTACTGTCTTAATATAATCTACATAAACAGCATCGTCATAAATGAGATTTTTATCGGCCTCATCATCTTGCGCCAAAAGGAAAGTTGAACTAATCAACAAAAGAAAAAATAAGTATATTCTTTTCATCGAAAACATAATTTGTTTTTTGAATAGACTTTATTCAATAGAGTTTTGGATAAAGTCCTATATAAAACTGGTTTGGAAGAGATTTTATTTTGAAAAAACTTAAAAGGAAAAGTTAACTCAATTTAAGGGATTTTTAAAAATACTTCTCTAATTTCCTTCTTTAACTTAAACGAAAAATTCAACTTATGGCTATCAAAGAAATTTTACTTTTCCCTATGGCATTTTTTTATATCTATGCTGGGTATTCTCATTTCAAAAAAGCATGGTTTTTCCACAAAATCACTCCTCCTCTTTTACAACCTTGGAAAAAACAAATCAATACAATTGTCGGTATTGCTGAAATTGCAGGCGGAATTGGCTTACTCATTCCACCAACTCGATCAGCTGCAGCCATTGGAATTATCTTATTATTAATTGCCGTTTTCCCTGCCAATATTTATATGTTAACCTCAAAAGGAGCTGGTATGAAAATTAAAACATGGTTTCTTTGGTTACGACTTCCTCTACAATTAGTGCTTCTTGCCTGGGCATATTGGTATGTTTAAACAGAATTTAAAGGTTTTAACATGATTGAAAAATATAAAACCTACCATTTACCTCAACCTAAAATGAAAACAAAGGAAGTAGAAAACACTATTGTAGGATAAAAGTTAGTTTTATTAAAAAAGCCTTGTAAACTATTAATTTACAAGGCTTTTTTAATTCATTTTTATAAAAATGAACGATTTATGAAGCTATTTGAAAGATTTGTGCTAACCATAATAGTAATGAAAATCTAAATTTGTGCTAGTTAAATTAAGGATAAACCATTCTTTTTTTGATCATAATAATCACAATTAGTTGAAAGGTAGTTTTGCATAGATCTACTTGAATTTCTTTCAAAATTCAAGTTTAAGATTATTTCAATTTTATGATTATAAAAGATAAATCTATGCATTAAAAATAGTTTATCTATGAAAACTAACACCTCAACACCCTTTAAAATCCGCTCCTAATAATTAAATTAGGAGTTGGATTTTTTTTTGACATAATTGAATGATCATCTCATCATCCAAAAATACTACCCTCATCTTTACTGCTATCAAAAACTCGAATAGCAATTACTTCCGCTTCCGCAGTTATTGCTCCATCAGATTTAGCAATACATGACATTACGACTTTTCTACCTTTGATTTCTTTAATCTTTGCTCGCAATTCGATTGGTTTGGTATTTAAAGTTGGTTTTAGATATTTTACAGAAATAGTTCCTGTTGCATATCGGTAGACTGGTTGACTTTCTAAGTCGCGATTTTCAGCTTGATAAGCAGCTGCCATCGCAGTACACATCGTGTGGCAATCAATCAAAGTTGCCAAAATACCTCCGTTCAAAATACCTTTCCATCCTTGATATTTCTCTTGGGATTCCCAAATACAAACCGACTCATCTCCTTCCCAGTAACTGCTAATTTTCAAACCATCATGATTGCTTCTTCCGCAACCAAAGCAAACATTACCAGGCATGTGATCTTGGAAATAATCTTTTTCTTTTATCATTTTCTCTTTTTAGGTATAAGTAGTCAGGGGCAATTGACAGTTCGAAAGAACGGCCTTTTACCTGACTACTTTTTTTCATAAATTTTAAATTTCAATCCCGCATTCTCCTCTAATCTTTCTAACAATACATTTTCAAAAGCCACAGAAGGTGTTAAAATACCAGCAACTTCTGGCGTTTTACTTTTATCCAAAGCCAAACATACTGCACTTTCTGCCAACATTTTACTCGTAGAACCATAGCCTGGATCTCGATCACCCGTCACACTTCCTTGAATCAAAGTTCCATCAGCCAATATTCCAATGAGGAGCATTTTGTAAAAACCACTTTCTCGTTTTTCCTTCGATGGGCCTTCGCCTGGTTTTGGTAAAAATCGATTCATCGTATTTCTCAAAAAAGAATCTGGCTTTGCAGACATCATCAAACCAGTTCCCATGAGTAACATCGTTCCTTTTGCTCTCCCTGAAAAACCAGGGCCAGTCATCATCGCTTCATCATATTGAAAATCTTTTCCGTAAGGAAATCCTTGCAGCGCATGACTTCTCCGAACAACTCGCGTATTTATCGTCGACATAATAAAAGGTGCAATCCAAGACTTGGCATCTTTATCATATTTAACTCCTTTCAAATCTTCTCCATCTTTTCCTTTTTGCTTTCCCTTCGGATTCAAGCCATAAGGATTAAATAATGTCGCATAAATCGATTTATCTTTTTCCGCTTCGACTAAGACGTTACTCAAACTCGCGTAAGTACCTCCGCTCATTTCCCCTTTCATGGCTTTCACTCTGAGTTTGATTTTCTGACAATATTCGCCCCTGAGCTCTTTTGATTTTTTTTGTAAAAAATAAACGCCCATGTCTGAAGGGATAGAATCAAAACCACAAGTGTGAACTATTCGAGTTCCATTTGCTTGTGCAGCTTCCTGATGTTGATCGATCATTTTTCGCATCCATTGCACCTCGCCAGTAAGATCACAATAATCAGTTTTATGCTTGACACAAGCTTCGACGAGAAGAGAGCCATATTGAGCATATGGACCAACAGTTGTGCAAATCACTTTTGTTCGTTGTACCATTCGTTCAAGTGTATCCATTTTTTTGCTATCAGCAATCACTAATGGAACTTCTTCAGCACCTAAATCTTTTTGGATGCCTTCTAACTTTACAGCATTTCGACCACCCATAGCCCATTTTACAGAACCATTTGTTCCATATTTTTGCAACATATATTCTGCAACTAACCTTCCTGTAAAACCACTCGCTCCCCAAAAGATGATGTCAAATTCTCGTTTATCACTCATAATTTTTTATTATTAAAAATTTATAAAAATCGAATTTACTATTTATCATCTAAAAAATTCAATTAAGTATTTCTAG
>CAJQQY010000296.1 GCA_905480595.1 uncultured Saprospiraceae bacterium
CTGTTCTTTTTTCCTTTTTTATTTAAAATATTTTATAGTTTCCTGTTAAACGCCAATCCTGATTTAATCACCGGTTACTATTCAATAACATTCTTTTTATTTTTTCTAATGATAGGTTTGATTTTTTACTTTTTAAATAGATTTAAAGACCTCGGTTTTAAAATTGAGATTTTAGAGGAGGAAGACACAGAGGATGATTTGAAAGAAGAAAAGGTTGTTAGAAACGTTATGATCGGGTGTGTTCTCGTAGCTTTGACTTTTTCATTTATCACTAAAAACTTACCTTCCTTAGTAAATCTTGAACCCTATGTAAATGATTTTATTTACTTCCGCAACAGGTTGTCTCTGATTAAATTTTTTGTGGGTGCCTTTAGCCTTTTTATTTTATGGTTTGCCTACTTTAGAAGTTCAAAATACCAAAGCAGACACTCAAATAAGATAATAACGATTTCTCTTTTACTACTGATAATTGGTGGATTGGAATATTTTGTCGCAGCAAGAGATAGTAGGCTATTTGAATTACCATGCCATTTAATATTTTATTTAATATTGACTCCCATGCTTCTTTCAATTATGACTCATATTAATTTAGATAGGAATATTGGACTTTGGTTAGGTGTATTTTTTGCTATGCCTTTTGTCGTAGATCAAGTAAAAACATTATTATACTTTCAGAAAACGATTTCCGAAGCATTCCCCTATATTGCTGTTTTACTTCTAGTTTTATTTCTTTTATCCTTTAAAAAAAATCAGAAGTTTTTAGAAGAAAAATTAGCATTGAATGAACCCAATCGTGAAGAGGATGATGGAGATGAAGGGGTTGATATTTTAGAACATTTTATTGATAAATAATTTACCGCAACGATTTAATCATTGCGGTAAAATTAGAATTATTTCTTCTCTAGATATCGGTGAATAGCAGCAAAATCTAATCGCCCCATTCCATTCTTATTTGCTTCGGCAAATAACTCTTTTGCCACATTCGCCAAGTAAAGTGGTTGATTCATTTCATAAGCTGTAACCGCAGCGAGGTGTAAATCTTTGTGCATCCATTCTAATGGAAACTGAACCTCATAATTATCTTCGCGAACCATATCTGCTTTAAATTTGGTAAAAGGAGCAGCAACTACTAAATTTGGAATTACGCTCAATAAAAACTCTTTAGAAATCCCCATTTTCTCTCCCAACAAAACTGCCTCAGAAAAAATAATCATCGACTGCGCCAACATAATATTTACCAACATTTTAAAAGAAGCTCCTTTTCCTGCCTCTCCAATATTGATCACTTTTGCTCCCATAAAATTAAGGTAGGGTTCAACTTCTTCAAGCAATGATTTTTCAGCTCCAATAAAAAAGGCAAGCTGTGCATGCTCCGCTTGAGGTTTGGTTCCTGCAACAGGCGCATCAATAAATCTGATTCCAAAATTATCCGCGGCCTCTTTTGACTTAATGCTAAAAGAAGGATTTACTGTGGAGCAATCCACCCAGATCGCATTTTTTTTCATAGCCGAAAGTACTCCATCTTCTGATAAAAAAACATAATCAACTACTTCAGGCGTAGATAACATACTGAATACTATATCGGCATTTTTGGCAGCTTCATTTGCGGTCGCTGCAGTTTTTGCACCTTTTTCTAACAATATATTTACAGGTTCTTTTGAACGATTATAAACTGTTACATCAACTCCGTTTTTTAATAAATTGGCAGCCATCCTGCTACCCATAATTCCTAATCCAATGAAAGTGATTTTCATAATTTATTTTTTTAAAATTTTAAATTTGTGAAAAGTAAGATGAAACAAATTTCAGCAAATTGAGAAGATATAAATATTCGAAGAAATGCAGAAATAACAATTCTGAGTCAAAAATTAATTTTTCAGATTATTTCGATGTTGACTTAAAATATATTGCTTAGGTGATTGTCCAACTTTATTTTTAAACTCTTTGATGAAGTAAGAAATATTTTATATCCCACCTCAAAAGCTAAATCAGTTACACTAATTTCTTTTTGGCTTAAAATATTCAATGCTTTTTCCAACCGTTTTTCCTTGATCCATTTTTGTGGAGTGATGTCATAAAATGATTTAAAATCACGTCGAAAAGTGCTAAGACTTCTACCGGTGAGGTAAGCGTAATCCTCCATTTTCAAAGGCTTATCATAGTTTTTCTCCATGAAAACTTTAATATTCCGTTTTTTCGGTAAGGTCAATCGAAATAAAAAATTGGCAAATTGTTTTTCTTTTGCTAATCCATTGAGGAGATAAAGAAGTTCTAAAATTTTAAGATTGAGAAAATTTTTATTGCGTAAATTTTGTGTCTGATAAATACTAATCAAAGATTCTGCAAATAATTTGACGGAAGGAACTACACCAAATTTCAAATGATCAGGAACAGCTTTATTAGAAATTTCGCTAACTTTTGAAGTTGATAAAAATTCTTGAATAATGCTATCATCAAAATAAAACAATAGACTTACAAATTTTCCATTTTCAGGAATAAGGTCAGAAATATAATACATCCCTCTAGGAATGAAAAGGACTTCATTCGATTTTACATGAATAATTTCATCATCATAAGTTTTGATTTTTTGTTCCCCAGAAAGGACAATTGAAATGACATGATTGGAAATATAACCTTCTCGATTGACCACAGGTTCGGTCAATGATTTATTTAAAATACAAACATTTCCATCTCGAAGAATGGTCTTAACTTGTGAGCTTTCAAATAACCTTTGTGGAATAAGAATCATTTTTTTTCTTCAAAAGTAATAGGTCTTTCTCAAAATAAATAATCCAAAAAAGTCATAACTAATAAATTCTGTTTTCTAAAAAATTATTTAACTACTATTATTTTTTTAGTCTTAAAACCAAAATCAGTATGGACAGTTACGAAATATTCTCCGACAGCTAATTCATCTACTGCTACTTTTATCGTGTGCCTTCCTGCATCAAAATTTTGTTTTGGAATTGACTTAACTTCTCTTCCTAACATATCGAATAACAATACATTCACATTTGAAGGTTCCTTTAAAATCAATTCAAAAACGCCTGTATTATTTACAGGGTTAATCCTTGGCCCTTCGAATGAATACTGAGTATTGATTGAAATAATTTCTTCTTCTTCAAATACATTTAGGAAAGCAGCGTAAACCATAATTTGGCCATTGTTCGTTCGACCATCTCCCCAAAATGGAATCGTATATTTCCCCACAGTAATTATTTGATTGTATTCACCTGGCCCAATTCCTACATTTGATTCTGCGATTTGGCTAAAGTCACTTGCGAGAGAAGTCACATTTTTTTGCTCAAAAGTTGTTCCTCCATCTTCAGAATATCCCATATAATAGTTAGTATTATTTGTTCCTTCGTTTTCTCGCTGATCATACCAACTGACAAAAACAACTCCTTCTTTATTGACCGCAATACTAGAATAGAATTGATGAACTTCTTCTTCAGAATCATCATTGACTACAATTGGAATTGTCCAAGAATCTCCCCCATCTTCCGACTTTGACAAATAGATATCTAAGCCTTCCGAAGCTTTCGCGTCAACTCCAAAAGCTGTCCAAGTAGCATAAACCTTTGACGCATCAGATGGATCAACGACGATATGCGGGCATGGATAAATTCGATTATCATCAATCCCATCGATAGAGATACTTCCTGAAAATAATTTTGGAAAAGCAATGTTAGAAATTTTTTGTTCAGGAGAAAAAGTCGCTCCACCGTCTATCGATTTCGTCATATAAATTCCATAGTTATCGTTTCCAGCATCTGCAAAAAACGAAACATAAACTGCACCATCTATTCCGACATCAACACTCGCGAATTGAGCCAATGCAAAATTTTGAGTGGAAATAATTACAGCGTTATTTTCAAAAGAATCATTTCCTGCTAATCGTCTTTTGACTTTCATATTATAGGTTCCGGTCATCGTCTCAATATCGACGTAAGCAAGGTAAATATTTCCAGTATAATCACTTGATTGAGAATGATCAGTTGCCATCCATTGCTTATCTACCGCATTCTCTAAATCTCCTAAATTAATGAAATTTGTAAAAGAATTTATTTCAATCGGACTTTCAGACATTTCCCAATTTTTGCCATTATCGCTCGACTTAGCAAGATACATTCCCCACCTACCTATCTGATCAGAAGTATTTATGGTCAATAATATCCACGTAAAGAAAACATCCCCATTTTCGTCGAAAGCAAGCATTGGATCTCCTCCTCCAATTACGGACTCATTAGCAATCATTCCTTCGAATGGACTTTTCTCCCAAGTCGTTCCAAAATCATTGGTATAATAAATCGAAAATTTCAGAGAAGGAGAACCTCCTGAAGTGGAAATATTCATTGCTCCAACAACTATATTGGAAGAATCCAAAGGGTTGACCGCAGCATGAATTTCGAATTCTGATTGACCTGCATCACCTACTCGAACATCTTCATCTGTTCGATTCCCTGCTGAAACCTGAGGAAAATTAGAATTTGTAATTACGTTGTTATCAGAAGCATCTTTATTTAAAACAAACGGAAGTGTTTTTTCTAACAAATCAAATTTTTCGCAAAAAATCGGACTCCCATCAGGAAGAGATGGTAACTTAATTTCTTTTTTTTGTGAAAAAATAGTTTGGCAAAAAACGAAAAATGAAATAGAAAAAAGGAGGAGTTTAAGTTTCATTTTGGGTCTAAATTTTAAAAATACAAATAGGTGAATCGATCAATCATAAAACTGATTAAATTGATTTTAATTGTCAGCTAAAAGTTCATTAACTACTTTTCGAACACCTGTTGTAGCTACTTCAGGAATTGTGATTAAATTTTCTGCCATCTTCATTTCATAATTCAGAGAAGGTTTCGGATCAACATAAATTATCGGCGCAACTCTTGGAGCTAATCCAACTAATCCAGCTGCAGGATAAACTTGCATCGAGGTACCAACCACCAAAATAATATCTGAAAGACTGACCGCCTCGGCTGCTTTTTGCAACATCGGAACTTCTTCGCCGAACCAAACAATATGAGGTCGCAACTGATGTCCTTCTTCACATAGATCTCCTTCCAACAAATCTTTACGCCATTCGTAAACCAATCTTTCATTCCCTAAACTTCTCACTTTTGTCAACTCCCCATGCAAATGAATGATCTGTGAACTCCCTGCACGCTCGTGCAAATCATCGACATTTTGTGTTACAATATGTACATCATATTTCTCTTCTAATTCAACCAAAGCTTCATGACCTGCATTTGGATTTACTTCCAAAAGTTGAGCCCGACGTTGATTATAAAAATCAATGACAAGTGCTCTATTTTTATTCCAACCTTGAGGCGAAGCAACTTCCATCACATCGTGTCCTTCCCATAATCCGCCTGCATCTCGAAAAGTTTTGATACCACTTTCTGCAGATATTCCTGCGCCTGTGAGGACTGTTATTCTCTTCTTTGACATAGTTTTATTTTTTATATCGTGATTTTTTTTGACGCATTTCATTAAATGCTTTCCCAATATTTTCAATTAAATCTGAAGCAATTAATGACTCTTGACTTACCGTATCACTCAATGCAATATCACCTGTAAGACCGTGCAAGTACACTCCTAAAATACTGGTTTCCAACGAATTATAGCCTTGAGATAATAATGATGTTAAAATTCCAGTCAAGACATCTCCACTTCCTCCAGTTGCCATTCCAGGATTACCGGTGGAATTAAAATAGCATTTCCCTTCAGGTGTGCTAATGCAAGTATGTGCACCTTTGAGCACAATATAAACATTATATTTTTTGGAAAAGTTCCTTTGCAAGTCATTTCGTTCGAAGTTATTTTTAGTTTTCCCAAACAAACGTTCAAACTCTTTTGGGTGTGGCGTTAGTATACTATTTGGAGAAATCAATTCAAACCATTTTTTGTTTTCAGCAATTAAATTTAACGCATCAGCATCAATGACTATTGGCATGTTTATTTTTTCTAAAAAAATATTTAGTGCCTCTGCCGTAATTGAATCCGTTCCTAATCCTGGCCCAATTCCTACCGATTTATACTTATCTAAATCATTAATTCTGGAAAAAAATAAATCGTGTTCATCAATACTGACCATTGCTTCAGGTGCTGAAATTTGTAAAATTTCGTAAGCACATTTTGGTGCATGGATGGAAACTAATCCCGCGCCAGTTCGGAGTGCAGCTTTGGTCGCTAAAATTGCTGCACCAACTTTTCCATAACTTCCTGCGATAATTAAAGCATGCCCAAATGTTCCTTTGTGCGCATATTTTTTCCTACCTTTTAACAAACCTTCGGCGTATTTTTTTTCCAAATAAAAAAAATCTGTTTCTGTTTTTTCTAAAAAATTTGGATGTAATACAATGGAATCAAATGACCACTCTCCTACTCGATTTTCATTTTCAGGAAAAAGGAAAGCTAACTTTGGAGCTTGAAAACTAAATGTATAATCTGCCTGAATTGAAACACCTTCCGTTGGCTGATCGGCAAAAACTCCTGAAGGAATATCGACAGAAATAATAGTTTGATTTTGTTGATTAAGGTGTTCCAAAAGTTTGCCCCAGTATCCTTCCACAGGTCGATTTAATCCTGAACCAAAGATAGCATCAATTAAAATCTCGTGATTTTCTACTTTTGGAAAATCATCATTTTTCTTTATTTCATGGATCTTGATATTTTGGAATTTGGGAAGTCGTTTTAGGTTTTTGGAAAAATCTGAGGAAGGGGATTTTCCAATTTTGCAAATGAATATTTCTACTTCATAAAAATGTTCTTGCAATATTCTACCGATGGCTAATCCATCGCCACCATTATTTCCTTGTCCACAAAAAATGGAGATTCTTTTTGAGTTGTTAGGAAACTTTTCTACAAACCATTTAACAAAAGTCTGACTCGCTCGCTCCATTAAGTCAAGGGATGAGATTGGTTCATTTTGAATGGTGTAATTATCCCATTCTCGGATTTGGCTGGCTGAAAATACTTTCATTTTTATTATTATTGATTGACTAAGAATTTGCTTTCGCCTTTTCCCACAATCTGATTCCTAAA
>CAJQQY010000297.1 GCA_905480595.1 uncultured Saprospiraceae bacterium
GCATAAAAAAAGCCTAATCGGAGAGATTAGGCTTAACAACAAAAAATATAAAGCTATGAAAACTAAAACTATTCTAATTCAAATTTGATGTATAACAAAGTTAATAACTTTTATTAATAATGACCAATTTTTATTGATCAAATTTTAAACGAATTTTCTTGCAAAAACAGTATTTATAATCTGACTGAAAGCCAAATAAAAGACTCTTTGCGAAGAAAAAAAGTTACTAAGCTTCTTCTCCTACTGGAGTAATGTGAACGAATGTTCTGTTTGATCTTCTTTTGTCAAACTTAACAAATCCGTCAACTTTTGCATGAATAGTGTGGTCTTTTCCCATGTAAACGTTGTTTCCTGGGTGGTACTTTGTACCTCTCTGACGAATGATGATATTTCCTGCAAATGCAGCTTCACCACCAAATAATTTCACACCTAATCTATTACTATTACTGTCACGTCCGTTATCCGAACTACCTACACCTTTTTTATGTGCCATGATATTTTATTTTAAATCACAAATGATATTGTGAAAAGTTAACAATTAATGAAGATTAAACGTTGATTCCGTCAATTTTAATCTTTGTGAAAGATTGACGGTGACCGTTTTTAACGCGGTATCCTTTACGTCTTTTCTTTTTGAAGACAATTACTTTATCTCCTTTTTGATTTCCCAAAACAGTCGCACTTACTGAAGCGCCACCTACATTTGGTGTACCGAGGCTAACATTTCCTGCATTATCTACCAAGTGAACTTGGTCAAATGATACAGAGTCACCTTCTTTTGCATCCAGCTGGTGGACAAAGATCTCTTGATCTTTCTCAACTTTAAATTGCTGACCAGCGATAGTTACAATTGCAAACATTGATTATATTATTTAAGTGGTTTAAAAAACGAGTGCAAAGATAACTTTTGTATTTTAAAAAACCAATGTTTTTAAAGGTTTTTCCAAGGGGAAATCGAAAAAAACTACCATTTTACGGAATAACTAAATGAGGGTAAAAATGGTAAAGAATAAACTTCTTTGATTTTTCTTATTTCTTCTCCAAACTCATTTATACTCACCTCTGGATATGCAAAAAACACATTTTTACGATCATACGCATTATAAACCCCAAAATTGAAATGATGCTTCCATCTGTTTTTTCCAAAAAGAAGATTCAACCCTAAATCCAATCTATGGAAATTAGGCAATCGAGTTCTATTTTCTGAGATTTCTGATGTTTCTAGGAGGTCAATAACCGTAGGAGGAACATCTTCTTCCGAGAATTCTGTTGAAGAAAATGGACGCCCAGTTTGAAATAACCAATTAGCTGAAAAATTTAAGTTTTTATGAATGTGGAATGTGGTAGCTATAGATGCACCATGTCGGCTATCAAAAGAAAAAGGTGTTTCTTCTCCTTTAAAATTTCGGTTAGTTTTGGAAAAAGTATAACTCACCCAACCGGTCAACCTTCCTTTTTGTTGCTCCAAAGTCACTTCGAATCCAGCAGCATCGCCATTTCCTTGCTCGACAAAGTCTTCCCAATTTTTAGTATCAATTTCTAATTCTTGTAAACTGACAGAACCCCCAGGAATTTGATTTTGGTCTATTCGAGAAAGGTTATTCATTTTTTTCCAAAAACCTTCAATACTCCAATTTGAATATTTTCCTAATTGCCCAGAAGCTTTACTTGTGATCTGCCAAGCATTTTGGGGAGCAGAATTGGTGTTGGCAGGAACCCACAAATCATTCGGTAATCCAGAATCAGATCTAGTCAATAATTGTAAAAACTGAGTAGTTCGAGAAGCAGTTGTATTGAAGTTTAAATATTTATTGAACTGATAATAAATGGCTAATCGTGGTTGAGGTAAAATATCTACTTTCCCCTTTCGAGCAAAAGCAGATAAACGGACACCTCCATTTATTGTCCAATTATTTCGTTTAAATTCTTCTTCTGCATATAAATTAAATTCACCAGTTTTGATAGCTTCATTATCATCAAAGTTGTTTTGTGTGAATTCTGAAAGACTGTCCAAGTCGCTACCTGATGAACTAAATTCTGAAAGCCCTGGAATGAAGTTTCTTTGAATTGCATTGGCTCCAAAACGTAACCGATGCTCATGATTAATAAAATAATCAATATCTGTTCGAATAGAAAAATCTGTTATAGTTGAACTATAGAAGGCAGCATTTCTAAATGCTTGGAAATTTTCATTTTGAATGGAAAACTGAAGTTCAGAATCATTTTCACTTGTGTACTGAAACTTACTATAGGTTGCAGTTGTGTTTGAAAACATTTTATGGTTAAACAGATGATTCCAGCGAAGCGAAATAATTCGATTCCCCCAATTGATAGCATAGTTATTTTTGGATAAAACGGAAAACCCAAAAGGTGGTTGGTTTGGATCTATTTCTTCATTTTCATCTTGGGAGGAAGAATCTGATAAATCATCTTTCCCAGCATAAAAACTTAGATAGATTTTATTTTTTTTATTCAAAGAATAATTTGCCTTTGCATTAAAATCCGCAAATAAATAATTCATTTCACCTTCCAAACCTTGCTCTTCTTTTTTTCTTTTGGCCAAAGGAGAAAGCCACAAGTTTAAGTGGGTTCGACGACCTGCAATCAAGATTCCACCTTTTCCTTTCTTTAATGGAATTTCAATTAACCCGCGAGTAGCTATCGTTCCTGCTGAAAACTCTCCTGAGAAATTTTGCCCATTTCCTTCACGAGTTCTGATATCCAAAACTGAAGAGACCCGACTATCATATCGAGCAGGAAATCCACCTTTGTAAAACTTGACACTTTTAACAATGTCAGGATTGAAAATGGAAAACAAACCAAAAGTATGAGACGGATTATAAATTGGAACATCATCAAAAAGAATCAAATTATGATCTACATTTCCACCTCGCACATGTAGTCCTCCAAAACCATCTGCACCACTTTGGACACCAGGTAAAAGTTGAATAAACCTCATGATGTCTGGTTCGCCTCCAGCGGTTGGCAAATAGGAAAGTTGTTCCAATGGTAATGTAGTTTCAGTTCCTCTTGGATTGACAAAAACACTATCTGGTTTTGAGATAACAACGATTTCTTCGAGTGTGAGAGAAGGCTCTAAGGCGATGTTGATTTGTTTAGATTTTCGTAAATCAACTTCAACGATTTTAGTTTGGTAACCTAAATAGGAAACTTGCAATTTTACTTTTCCTTGCTTAAAGTTTTGGCTGAAAAATCCATAAGCATTACTCGTATTTCCCTCCAAACTATTTAACTCAATAATGTGAGCACCAACTAATCTTTCATTCGTTTTTGCATCAGTCAAATAACCGCTGATCGTCATTCTTCGGATAGATTTTCGAAATAAAACAATGCCTCCTTTGGACAGTCGATAATCAATATTGGTTTCTTCCAAAAAATTATTTAAAACTTTTCGAAGTGGTTCTTCAAAAGCTTCAATACTGACCCTTTTTTCTTTTGGAAAAAACTTAGAGGAGAAAGTAATATTGACATCGGACACTTCACTTACTGTAAAAAGTGCATCAGAAATAGGAGCGTCTTTGAGGGAAAAACTAACAGGCTTATCTAGCAAAGATTGCGCAGATAAGCCTATTTGGAAAAATAATAAGAGAAAAAAAATGGACATTTTTTTAATCATAGTTATAATCGTTCATTAAGAGTGTAGTTAGACATTACTCACACTTTCCTCCAACCAATTCATATTCTGTTTCGCTTATTTTTTTTACTTCAATTTTTTGATTAGAGGTAACTTGTTCCAATAGGTTGGAAACATTTGTTTCAATGCTGTAACCTCCTGAAATTGGGCATTTTTCAAGCGATTTATTTTTTAAATCAATATTTACATTGTACTGTTGAGCAATAATTTGAAGTACAGTTTTTAAAGTTGTATCATTAAATTTTAATCTTTTTCTTTTCCAAGCTAGTGCATTTAAATTTTTATCAATCACTTTTTTCAACGAGTCATTTTTCTGATCATAAACTGCTTTTTCATTTTTCACTAAAATGATTTTTTGAGTTGATTCATTTTTTTGAACGCGTACTTTCCCTTCTTGAACTGCTACTTCAAAAGTTTTTTCATCAGCAATATCTCGCACATTAAATTCTGTTCCTAAAACAGTCACCGTCGTTCGATCAGTCGTTACTTGAAAAGGACGATTGGCATCTTTGCTCACTTCGAAAAAAGCTTCACCAGTTAATTTTATTGGACGTTCTGTTGCTGAAAATTCGGCAGGGTGGGAGAGTGTACTTCCAGCATTTAACCAAACTTTTGAACCATCTGCTAATTGTAATTCTTTGATTTCAGTACCCGCTTTAACTACTTTCCATTCTCCTGTATTTTGAAAATAATTTTGGAATAAAAAAGTTGCTCCCAACAATACAGTTACGGCGGCAGCAATTCCTTTTAGCCACAATCTTCGAGGACGCATTTGAATTACTTTTGGGGGATTTTTAGAAACAGGAATCGTTGATTTCATTTTTGCAAAATCAGCATCATGATCTAATTCAAAAGGCAATTCATACTGCTCACTTTCAATCCAAACTTGTCTTATTTCTTCGACGGTTATTTGATTTTCAGAAGATTGCGTTTCCCACTCTCGCAAGTCTTTTGCCTCTTCTGGCGATATAATGCCTTTGAGTTCCTTGTAAATTAACGATATGTAGTGGTCTGAATTCATTTTTTATTATTTATGCTTTTTCAAGCAATAGTTATTAAGGTGACAAATGAGAATAGAGTTACCCCCCAAAAGATTTTAAAAAAAGTTTAGAAGGAAAAAAATAAACATAGCAGTTTTGTAAATCGCTTTCCTCAAAACTTTTAATGCGATGGTAATTTGATTTTCAACTGTTTTGGGAGTTATGCCTAATGCTTGTGAAATTTCTTTGTGTGATTTTTCTTCGTAGCGACTCATGCAAAAAATAATTCTACATCGGTTTGGTAAATTATCAACTGCTATTTGAATCGTTTTTTGCAAATCTTCTTTTTCTAAATGATGGATCGCATCGATTGAAGTTGTTGTTTCAGGAAGTTGAGAATTTTCCGAAAAATCTATTCGCTCTTCTCGCCTCAAATGGTTCAAACATTTATTAACCACGACTTGTCGCAAATAAGGTTTTAATCCAATCTGAATATTTAAATCATTTCGCTGATTCCACAAAACGACAAATGCTTCTTGGGCAAAATCTTTTGCTTTTTCTCCTTCTTTTAAATATCGATATGCAATAGTGGTGAGGTACTTATAATAAGTGTCAAATAAAATTCGAAAAGCGGCATCGTCGTCTTGTCGTATTTTATTGAGTAGGTCTTTTTCTTGTTCGGAAGTAATGACGTTCATGATTTTTTATAAAAAATAATAGCTTATGTGTGTGATAAAGATACTTTGCAAACGGAGGAAATTTATAAAATGTTATTCA
>CAJQQY010000298.1 GCA_905480595.1 uncultured Saprospiraceae bacterium
TCTCCCAAACATGTCATTTTAGAATACATCGATGGTATTCCTTTGGATAAAATTATTTTGGAAAATGGCCCAAGACCAATGGGCGAAACTAAAAGGATATTATTAAAATTATGTGAAGCATTATATTATTTACATAAACGAAAAGTATTTAATGCTGATCTGCGAGCATCAAGAGTTTTTATAGATAAAGAAGGCGAACCCATTTTTGCTCCTTTTATTTTATTTAGAACCAAAACTGACACGAATTATGATCAAATCGTTTCGAATCTAAAATATATGAGTTTCCAAAGATTGAACTCAAAAGATTACAAACATTATGATCCTCGATCTAATCAATTTTCTATAGGTGTATTGGCATATTTATTAATTACTGGAGAACCTTTATTTGAAGGAGATTCTATTGTTGATTTAATTGAAGCAAGAAATCTATTTGAAAAAAATGACGTCTATCGAAAAGAGAAAATATCTAGACTGGATTGTTCAGACAATCTGAAAAATTTAGTCAATAAATTATTTGCCGTTAATAGAGAAAACCGATACCCCAGCATGTTTGAAATAATTACCGATCTGAAAAAGATGGAAAGTTATTCTAATGTCAATAATTTTATTGCTCAAGAAAGTTATTCAAGGGCTTGTTCATTTAACCCTAAAATTACGTTTGAATTAATTAAAGAAATTAATGAAAGAAATTTTGATAGTTTTCCTGATTTAGACATCATTTCTTTTTCAAAAAAAATTCATAACACAATCAACTTGATAATCGAAACGGATGCAAACAAAAGTTACTTGATGAAAGCCTTTCAATCCCAAGAACTTTCCATTCTATTTTTAAAATATGACAAACCATTTAAAGAAATTTTTTATGCCTCACTAGCAGAGTCAGATTATCTTTGGTCGGATGATATCCAATTTGCATGGGACACAACATTGAATGAAACCTTTGAAGAAATAAAAAAAAGTTTTGCGATAGAACCTGTTAAGTATGTTTTAGAAGAATGTGAAGAAGAAGAGTAGCATCAACTCATAATCAATTTATAATCATGCTTATGAATAAGATATTATTAATAAGTATTATTTTAATTTCAGGGTATAAGTTAATTGCACAACAAGAACAGAATTCAGCTTTAACTTTAAAAAATAATGTCACTCTAAGTTTTTTGGGCAATGGTTCATTTATGTCACTTGATTACGAGAGACTTTTTTTTCTTGCTCCAAATAAATTTATATCTAATAGCTTTGGCATTGGCGGTGGCTCTGAAATTGAATTCTGCTTAAATGGATCATCACCTTGTAGTTCTACAAAAGGTTTGTTAACTGTCCCCCACAGTTTGACCGCTAACTGGGGAAGGAACAGACACTTCTTCGAATTTGGAATTGGTGGTACCATAGTAATAGGGAATACAAATGAAAATTACTTTTTGTATCCAATTCTAGGTTGGAGAATCCAACCAAATAAATCAAAATTAGGTAGAAATAATTTTAGATTATTTGTAAGTGTTCCTTTTTCAGGTATTGAAACAGAAGATATACTCTGGATTCCAATTGGAATTAGCTATGGAGTATTATTTTAGCAAAAAAATCTATTGACCATCAAACCACCTCTCACAGGATATTACCTTAGCCTTTTCATCTATTTCTTTTTCTCATCTGATTGCGACAAATATTCTCCCCAATTATAAAACCCGTTTAATCCCATTCCCCTCCAAATAATTTATTTTTGCAAAAAGCGAATATTCGCAGGTTGTCTTGATTAAAACATCTTAGTAAGAACCCTTCATTTTATCAAACACAATCCCGAAATTCACGTTTACACATATATATTGACTTAGAAACAATTAAAATAAATTTTAAAATGGATCACACCACAACTACAGCACCTGCAACCGCTGGTGCTACAAAAACCAAATCTCGTCATATCTCCAAAGTAGCCGTTTTAGGTTCTGGATTGATGGGTTCTGGTATTGCTGCTCATTTAGCAGGAATTGGTTTAGAGGTTCTTTTGTTGGACATCGTTCCTTTTGATATCAAGGACGAAGACAAAGAAAACCCAGCCGTTCGAAATAGCATTGTCAACGGAGCACTTAAAGCTGCGCTAAAATCTAAGCCAGCTGCTTTTCATGATAAAAAATTCGCGAGTCGAATTACGACTGGAAACTTCACCGATGATTTTTCAAAAATCACAGATTGTGATTGGATTCTGGAAGTAGTGATCGAACGATTGGATATCAAAAAACAGATTTTTGAAAAAGTAGAACAGTTCAGAAAGAAAGGTTCTTTGGTGACTTCAAATACTTCTGGTATTCCAATTCATATGATGGCGGAAGGTCGGAGTGATGATTTCAAAGCTCATTTCTGTGGAACTCACTTTTTCAATCCTGCAAGATATATGCGTTTATTGGAAATTATTCCTACAGCTGATACAGATCAAAGTGTAGTTGATTTCTTTATGAATTATGGAGATCGTTTCATTGGAAAGCAAACAGTACTTTGTAAAGATACGCCTGCATTTATCGCCAATCGAATTGGAGTTTATGCCATGGGGAAAGTGCAACAATTGACTTTGGATTTAGGATTGTCAATTGAAGAAGCGGATGCTTTGACTGGACCAGCAATTGGACGACCTAAAACTGGAACATTCCGTTTGGGAGATTTGGTTGGACATGATACGAGTGCAAAGGTAGTTCAAGGAATTAAAGATAACTGTCCTGACGATGAGCAAGTTCATACGATGGATGTTCCTGCTTACATAAATTTCCTTTTGGAAAATAAATTCTACGGAGACAAATCAGGTCAAGGTTTTTATCAAAAAACAAAAGAGAGAGACGCAAAAGGTCGAAGAGTAATCAACGCCTTGAACTTGCAAACAATGGAGTACGCTCCTTCTCAAAGACCAAGTTTGGCAAGTATCAAAAAAGCAAAAGAGATCGAATCTTTGCCTAAAAAGATTGCTCACTTCTTTGAAGCTGATGACAATGGTGGAGAATTAGTAAGAAGATCTTTGCTTGGATTATTTGCTTATGTTTCAAATCGAGTTCCTGAAATTTCTGATACAACTTTTGCCATTGATGATGCTGTTCGAGCAGGATTTGGTTGGGACGTTGGACCATTCCAATATTGGGATATGGTTGGTGTGCAAAAAGGAATTGAATTAGCTGAAGCACAAGGAGAGAAAATTTCTGATTGGGTAAAAGAAATGGCTGCGGCTGGACATGATAGTTTTTATAAAGCTGAAAATGGGGTTCCTCATTTTTACAATCAAATTTCTAAATCATATGAGCCAGTTAAAGGAATTGAGGAATTTATCATTTTAGATAACTTGAGAGACAAAGCTCCTGTATATAAAAATACGGAAGTGGTGTTGCATGATATCGGAGATGGTGTTTTATGCTTAGAATTTACCAGTAAAGCTAACTCAATTGGTGAAGGTGTTTTGAATGGCATCAATGAAGCAATTCGAATTGCAGAAGAAGATGGTTGGAGAGGATTGGTGATTGGAAACAATGATAAAAACTTTTCAGTTGGTGCGAATGTAATGATGATCGGAATGTTTGCCTTCCAACAAGAATGGGATCAATTAAACCAAGCGGTGAATATTTTCCAACAAACTACGATGCGATGCCGATACTCTTCCATTCCTGTGGTAGCGGCTACTCAAGGATATGTTTTTGGAGGAGGTTGCGAAATCCTCATGCATTGTGATGCAGGAGTTGTTGCGGCTGAATCTTATGTTGGATTAGTTGAAGCTGGAATTGGTCTATTGCCTGGAGGTGGTGGAACTAAAGAATTTGCTGTTCGATTGTCTGATGGATTTACAGAAGGTGATGTGATGATTCCGTCTTTGATTGAAAAATTCAAAACTGTTGCGATGGCTGCGGTTTCCACTTCTGCACATGAAGCATACAATCACGGTTACTTATTAAAAGGTCGTGATGAAGTGGTCATGAATGTTCAAAGAAATATCGGTGAAGCAAAAAGAAAAGTTTTGGATTTATCTCCAAACTATATTCAACCAGCTGAACGAAACGATATCAAAGTTTTAGGACAAACTGGTTTGGCTGCTTTGTACACCGCTGCTAATGAATTATTACTTGGGAAATATGCATCTGAGCATGATATTTTGATTGCTAAGAAAATTGCATTTGTGCTTTGTGGTGGTGACTTGAGTGGAAATCCTTTAGTTTCAGAGCAATACTTGTTGGACGTAGAAAGAGAAGCTTTCTTAAGCTTGGCAGGTGAACAAAAAACGATGGCGAGAATTCAGCACATGTTGCAGACGAACAAGCCGTTGAGAAACTAATTTTTAATTAAAAATCGCTACTCAAAAAGTAGCTTCAAATAGAAAAATACATGGAAGCATATATTGTAAAAGCATATCGTTCCGCAGTCGGCAAGGCTGGCAAAGGCGGATTTAAATTTTATAGATCAGATGATTTGGCTGTCGATGTAGTAAAATACATGATGGATCAAATGCCCAACTTTGATGGAAAACTAGTGGACGACGTAATTGTTGGTTGCGCTAATCCAGAGGGTGAACAAGGATTTCAAATTGGTCGTCAAATTTCTTTGCGAGCAATCGGAAAAGAAGTTCCAGGAATGACCGTTAATCGTTATTGTGCGTCTGGTTTGGAAACTATTTCTATTGCTGTCGCTAAAATTAAAGCAGGCATGGGACAATGTTACATCGCAGGTGGAACTGAAAATATGAGCATGATTCCAATGACTGGTTACAAAATGGCACCAAGTTATAAATTAGCAAGTACCACTCCTTCTTACCTTACAGGAATGGGTACAACTGCCGAAGCGGTTGCAGATAAATGGGGAATCACTCGTGAGCAAGCAGATGAATTTTCTTACAATTCTCACATGAAAGCGATCGCTGCAATTGATGGTGGAAAATTCGAAGATGAGATTGTTCCAGTATCTGTAAAAGAAGTTTTTGTAAAAGATAACAAACGCGTGACTAACGAATTTGTTGTGAAACAAGATGAAGGAATTCGTCGATCAACTACAGTTGAAGGTCTTGGAAAATTAAGACCAGTTTTCAAAAACGGTGGAATCGTAACTGCTGGAAACTCTTCTCAAACTTCTGACGGAGCTGCCTTCGTTATGGTGATGAGTGAAGCAATGGTTAAGCAATTTAATCTTGAACCAATCGCAAGAATGGTTTCATGTTCAGTTGCTGGAGTTGAGCCAATCCACATGGGAATCGGTCCTTGTGCAGCTATTCCAAAAGCATTAGCACAAGCTGGTTTGAAATTACAAGACATCGAACAAATTGAATTGAACGAAGCTTTTGCTGCACAATCTTTAGCAGTAATTAAAGAAGCTGGTTTGAATCCTGATATCGTAAATCCAAATGGTGGTGCAATTGCTTTAGGGCATCCACTTGGTTGTACCGGTGCAAAATTATCGACTCAATTATTTAATGAAATGAGAAGAAGAAATCAGAAATACGGAATGGTTACCGCTTGTGTAGGTGGTGGTCAAGGAATTGCCGGAATCTATGAATTATTGAATTAAGATTTCTTTTTTCCAAAAATATTAAGCCTAGCCTTCAATCAGATTTGATTGAAGGCTTTTTTGAATATTGAATAACGATTTAAGGTCAATTATCACCCAATCGGGTGATTAAAAAAAAGTAAAGTGTAGTTATCATTGTCTTGTCTATAATTTTCCCTATTTTAGAACATTTACAATAAAAATACTTTACCATTTTAAATGAGAATATTTCCTCTTCCCCAAGCCAGGCCTTCTGCCTCCTTTCTTTTTTCTAAAATTAATTTTGGGGTTATTTTTCTATTTATTTTGTTCTTTTTCAACAATGCTTTTACGCAAGTCCAACCCAATGAATTATATTTAAATCCATTGATAAAAGAAATAAACGATACACATAAAGCAAGAAAGTACAAAGAAGCCGAAGCGCTTGCTGATAAGTGTTTGGAGAAATTTTCCAAAGAAAAAAATCACAAAGATTTTGTAGAAGCTCTTTTCTTAAAAGGTAAAGTCACCATGCATCAATATCGAATAGATGAATCATTGATGTGGTATGATAGTTCCGCCAATTTCGCCAAAAGTCATAACTTGAATTTTCATTATCTCTGTGCTTTAAATGCTCAAGCAGACATTTTGAATTATCAAAATAAAAATGATTTGGCCATTGAAAAATCCATGCAAGTATTGGAGGTGAAAAACCAAGATCCCACCGAATACTCTGAAGCTTATCAATCTTTATCCACCTCTTATTTAGCCAAAGGAATCATCGACTCAACTGATAAATACACCATTCTGACCTTTCAAAATGACACCACCAATAACTTAACAGATCGCATTGCTTATTCCACTACCAGACTAGGAGAAATGTATGCTCGCAGAGGAGAAAATGAGAAGGCGATTATTACCTATATGAATGCACTAAACCTAGTTCCTAAGGAAAAAGAAACTAGAAAAAATAGAACCTATCTAAACCTAGCTG
Organism: uncultured Saprospiraceae bacterium; assembly: GCA_905480595.1. Classification (GTDB taxonomy): domain Bacteria; phylum Bacteroidota; class Bacteroidia; order Chitinophagales; family Saprospiraceae; genus CAJQQY01. The sequence goes on from CAJQQY010000298.1 coordinate 6,473, forward strand.
ATGCTTTTTATGACATTCAAGATTTGGAAAAATCTGAACAATACCTAAAACTAAGTCTTCAACTAAGCGAAGCAAATAATCTAAAATCTTCTGTCAGTAATGCTGTTTATCGGCTTGGAAATATTGAGGAGATTAGAGGACATCACTTAAAGGCCATTGAATATTATAATCGAATTTTGCTTCATTATAAAAACACCAAGAACAAAAAAATGAAAGCCCATACCTATTTAGGTTTGGCTAAATCTTACTTGGAATTGAATAATCTAGATGAAGCGAGGAAGGCTCTTTATGAAATCCAATCAGGAATCGAGGATTCTGACAATGATCAATTGAAATTGAAATATTACGTTGTTCAAAGTTTATTTTATTCGAAAACAGGAAAAAAACAGGAGACCATCCAGATGCTTTCAAAA
>CAJQQY010000299.1 GCA_905480595.1 uncultured Saprospiraceae bacterium
AATTCTCCACAGGAAGTAATTCCTCAAAAGAAGATATTTTATATATCGAAGCTTTTGGAAATTATACAAAGGTTTATTTTGAAAATGAAATGATTGTGAGTCATGAAAAAATATCTTCTTTTGAGGAATTACTTCCTGTGGAGAATTTTCTACGAATTCATAAATCATTTATCATCGCAACCAATAAAATAAAATTAATTGAAGGTAATAGAATTTCAATTGGGGAGTATCGAGTGCCGATTGGGCAGACTTATAAAATTGCTTTGAAGAAATTATTCAAAAATGGATAATCTAAATACTATAAAAAAGCTGTCAATCAATTCGATTGGCAGCTTTTTTTACATGTAAATGTATTGTTATAGATTCACTTAAAAACCACTCAAAGTCGCAAAACGATCCAAGTGATAATTGTAATCACCAAAAGTTTGCTGTGCAACTCTTGCTCGTTTCATAAAGAAACCAATTTCTTCATCATCAGTCATTCCAATTCCTCCAAAGAGTTGAATACCTTCGTTTGTTACTAATTGAAGTGTTTCTCCAACTTTTGATTTTGTCATACTTGCCATGTAAGGAAGCATTGGAGAATTTGTGTCAATAGCTTGTAATGCTTTGATCACCAATGATTTACATAATTGAATTTCGCAGTACATATCTGCAGCTCGATGTTGTAACGCTTGGAAAGTTCCGATGACGACACCGAATTGTTTTCGTTCTTTTAAGTAGGCAACAGTTCTGTCAAATGCTTCTTGCATTGATCCTAACATTTCAGCAGATAAACCAATTCGAGCAATGTCCAATGCTTTTTCCAAAGTCTTATCTCCTTTTCCTTCTTCTCCAATCATACCTGTTTCAGAAACTTTTACATTGTCAAAAGTAACCACAGCAGCATTTCGGCTGTCCATCATTATTTTTTTCTCTACAGTAATTCCTTCCGATTTTGCATCCACTATGAATAAGGTGATTCCATTTTTGTCTCCGTCAGTTGTTGTCACAATAAAATAGTCAGCGACGTTTCCATCAAGTACAAAAATCTTTTTTCCAGAAATAGAATATCCATCATCAGTCTTTGAAAATTGAGTAGAAACTTTTAACGGTCGATGTGCATTGCTTTCTTCTGAAGCTAAGCTTACCAAAATACTTCCCTCTGCAATTCGAGGTAAATAATTTTCTTTTTGCATTGTGTTTCCTCCAAAGTTAATAATTGAAGTTCCTACGAGGCAAGTCGAAACCATCGGTGAAGCAACTAATGTTCGACCCATTTCTTCCAGCACTTGACCAAAGCCAACAAATCCAAAATCCATTCCTCCATATGCTTCAGGAATATTCAAACTTGCCCAGCCCATTTCAGCCATCTCTTTCCAAAGTTGTGCATTATATCCTTTCGGATCATTTGAGTCTCGCAACTTTCTCAATGCTTCAACTGGTGCTCTATTTTTTAAAAATTCTTTTGCTGAGGTTTTTAGCATTTGCTGTTCCTCATTTATAACTAAGTTCATTTTTTTATTTTTTTGAGACCGCTGCGCTGACAGAAGTCAGATCGGTCGCTTTGCTCTTTGTCAGATCGCTGCGCTGTCAGACTGACGAGAGAAATTTTGTTAAGAGTAATTTTTAGTTATCGTCAGTCTGACAGCGCAGCGATCTGACAGTCACCAAAGGTGACGATCTGACCTCTGTCAGCGCAGCGATCTAAATTAACGAGTCGGTAAATTCAAAATTCGCTTGGCAATGATATTTAATTGCACTTCCGAAGTTCCCCCTTCGATAGAATTTCCTTTCGTTCGACACATGTCACGAGCAAGTTTTCCTTCCAAATAATCTTCGCCCCATTGCAACCCTTCGAAGCCGCCCATCGACAACATTAGTTCGAATTTATCTTTATTCAATTCCGTCGCATAGTATTTGAAAAAAGAAGATTTTGCTCCTATCGGATCACCAGCTTTTGCTTCGTCCATCATTCTTTCCATCGACCATTTGATGCCAGCACCATTAATTAACCATCGAGCAACTTCTGTTCTTAAAACAGGATCAGCTAATTTTCCATTTTCCAAACCAACCATTTCGATGGCAATTTGCGACAATAATTTTTGCTGACCAGCTTCTGAAATTCCACCAATCATCGACCGCTCGTGTGTCAATAAATATTTTGCAATCGTCCAACCATTGTTTAAACCACCAACTAAATTTTCCTTTGGCACTTTTGCTTCTTCAAAAAACGTTTCGCAAAAAGGAGAAGATCCACTAATCAATTTAATTGGTCTAACTTCCACACCAGGTTGTCTCATATTGATTAAAACAAAACTAATCCCATGATGCTTCGGCACTTCAGGATTGGTTCGAACTAAACAAAAACACCAATCTGCTTTGTCAGCATAAGATGTCCAAACTTTCTGTCCACTCACTAAAAAATGATCGCCATTGTCTACCGCACGAGTTTGCAAATCTGCCAAATCACTTCCTGCGCCTGGCTCACTATAACCTTGACACCACCAAACTTCACCTCGAGTAATTTTGGTTAAATGTTCTAATTTTTGTGCTTCATTTCCAAATTCCAAAAGTGCAGGTCCCAACATCGTCAATCCAAAACTCCAAAGCGGAGAACGACATCCCATCTTTTTCATTTCTGCTTTTAGCACTTTGTGTTCTGCTTTATTTAAACCTCCACCGCCATAGGCAGTTGGCCAAGCTGGGGCCGTCCAACCTTTATCTCTCATTCGTTCAAACCAAATTTTTTGATCTTCACTATCGAAGGTTGCTTCAGAACCTCCACCATAAATGTCTTCGAATTTTTTGACAGGTGTACGCATACTCTTTGGACAATTTGCTTCGAGCCATGCTTTAATTTCTATTCTAAAAACTTCTAAATCTGTCTGTATTGTGGTATCCATAATTAAAATTTATTT
>CAJQQY010000300.1 GCA_905480595.1 uncultured Saprospiraceae bacterium
GCAGTTTCTAATTCTGCTTTACAAGCAATCGGTTGTTTGGGTATGAGAGCATGTGGCTCTAATAATTGTCCTGTGGGAATAGCTACACAAAAGGAAGATTTGAGAAAAAGGTTAATCATCGAATCTTCTGCGCAACAGTTACATAACTTTTTTTCTGCCTCAAATGATTTGATAAAAGTAGTTGCTCGGTCTTGCGGTTATGATGATATTTCAAAATTTCAACATAGTGATTTGAGTACTTATGATTTGGATATGCATCGGTTGGCTGGGATTCCGTATGCTGGGATTAATCCATAAGATATAGACTGTTGAAGATTTTAAATTAGTTAAATAACAACTTATGTATGAATCGTTCAGTATCATTTTCGTACTAGCTGCATTGTTGAGTTATATCAATTATAAATGGTTAAAACTACCTAATACGATTGGACAATTGATCTTAGCATTGATACTTGCAATTGGGGTAATTTGCATGGAACCAATCTTACCAAATGTTTATAATTACTTCTGTGACATTGTTCTAAATACTGACTTTTCTCATATTCTATTAGATGTCTTATTAGGGTTTCTACTATTTGCAGGAGCATTACATGTTGATATCCAGGAATTGAAAAAACAGAAATGGACGGTGCTTATTTTTGCAACGATAGGCGTTTTAATTTCAACTTTTGCTGTAGGGACTGGTTTGTTCTTTTTAGCAAAAATGGTTGGCATCTCACTTCCATTTATTCATTGTTTATTATTTGGAGCACTCATTTCACCGACTGATCCGATTGCTGTTTTGGCTTTATTAAAAACTGCCAATGTCAACAAATCTTTGCAATTAAAAATTGAAGGCGAATCTCTATTTAATGATGGAATTGGAGTAATCGTTTTTACTGCAATCTTACTTTTTACTGGCATGGATGAGATGATGGATCATGGAGCCCAAAATATTTATTTAGAAATAGCCACACTTTTTGCAGAAGAAGTCTTACTTGGATTAGCTGTTGGAGGTGTATTAGGATACCTTGGTTTTATACTGATGAAGTCTTGCGATGAGGATCATTTCTTATCATCGATCATCACTTTAGCTGTTGTTTTCGGAGGTTATAGTTTAACAAAAATGTTGCATACCTCTGGTCCATTAGCAATGGTTGTTGCAGGATTATATATTGGAGATGCTATCAAAAGACCTAGCTTTAATGCAATCACAAAAGAAAACCTTGTTGGGTTCTGGTATATTTTAGATGAAAGTTTAAATGGTGTTTTATTTGTTTTTTTAGGATTAGCAATTCACCTAATTTCGATCGAAAGTAATTCTCTTTTATTACTTACAGCCTTTTCCATCTTATTAGTTTTAGGGGCTCGTTTTATTTCTGTTGCCTTGCCATATTCCCTTTTAAAACATACCGAACATTCCTGGTTAAACACTACATACATTCTCACTTGGGGAGGATTGAAAGGAGGAATTTCTCTCGCATTAGCATTTTCATTAGAACCTGATTTATCTAAAAACACTATTCTACTATTGACTTATGGGAGTGTAATTTTTTCCATTCTCATCCAAGGTTTGACTATTTCAAAATTGGTAAAAAAATTACATTAGCAGTTGCAAGTGATAATGTTTTGATTGTTTTTCTTTTCCTGCTAAACTCTATTGAATAATTAAATTGATTGATTTTAAAATTGATACAGTCATTTGAATACTCTCTAAAAAACGCTAATAAAAAAGGTCAACCTAAATAATTCAGGTTGACCTTTTTTTGTTGAATGATTCATTTTCAGCAATTGGTATTCGTTCGGTTGTTCAGAATTGTAATTTCATTTTTCTATAAAAAACAATACATTTACAAAAGCCCCATACAAAGCAATGTAAATAATCCAATAATAATATGTGAAAGGCTAACTCCTAAAAGTGATTTTTGACGAGTATACATGATCCCCCAAAATATCCCCACCAAAAGTGTCAGCATGGCAAATTTCATATCGTAATGAATGTGAAATGAACCAAACAATAAATTAGAAAGTACGATAGCTAAGACTACTTTATTTTTTCCAGTTAAAAACATTTCTAAACTTCCTTGAATTACGCCACGTGCTACAAATTCTTGGACAGGTGCTAAAATGCAATATCCAACATAAACCATAATTAATTTTTGAGTGCTAAATCGACTCATGATAGAAAAATCAAAAACTGGTTTTCCTTCATAGTACGGGACAAATTGAACTAGAAACCATTTGAAAGTGATTAAACCTAAAATAAAACAGAGCGTCCACAACATCGATTCTTTTAAGTTGCTTTTCCAATTATTCAAATTTATCCCATACATTGATATCGGATAAACACAATTATATATTTTACAAATTGCACCAACTCCTACCATCACCATCATGATGGGATTGAGCATGTCCAGAAAACTTTTGTCTTTAAAAATGGGTTGGTACTCGATAAAAAAACCAAGTAAAAATTGGTAGGCAACTAGCCAAAGTATCAAGGTAATTAAAAAATCTTTTGCTCTATTGCTTCTTTCTCTTTCTGTTAAATCATCCTCGCCTCTGGGTATTCGGTTCCTTATTCCTTCGTCAATAGTTCTTATATTATCATTTGATTTGATATCAACTATTTTTAATTTTTGAATTGTTTCGAACGGCTTTTCTGGGTACTTCATTTTGGTTATGTTGGTATTGTGTGTGGTATCATGTAAAGTGGTTCAAATTAAAATTTGAATACTCTTTACTAAAAAAAAACAAATAAAGCTAAATGGAATTTACAGGTAAGATCTTATAGATTTACTATATTTTACATTTGGCTAAAAAAGATTCTATTTCGACAGTAAGATTAAATAATCTATTTTGAGGAGGGAAAACGAATTGGTATAATGCAACAATCACGTTTCAAATTTCATTCCAAGAGCTTGAATACACTAGCTTCGTCTTATCTGAATAAAAAATGGAGATTTATTTTTTGAATTAAATGATGTGACTTTAATTTAAAGTCTTTTATAAAAAAAACACGGTTTCTCAATCAAGTGAAACCGTGTCTATTTTTTGAAAATGAAATCTATTACTTTGCAAATCTCATTCTATAAGATGGAGAAATATCTCCTTTTTTGATATTTTCGATTCTCCTTTTCACTCTCCTCTTTTTAAGAGGTTTTAATAATTCAGTAAAAAGAATTCCATCGATGTGGTCATATTCATGTTGAATCACTCGAGCAATCATCCCTGTAAAAACTTGTTCATACTCTTCAAAATTTTCATCTTGATATCTCAATTTTATTTGAGCAGGACGTTTTACATCACCTCGGATATCAGGAATACTCAAACAACCTTCTTCGTAATCCCATAATTTTCCTCCTTCTTCTACTTTTTGAGCATTGATAAAAACTTGCTTCATTCCATTCTTCCCTGTTCCATCTCCATCATCTAATTGTTTTGTATCGATCATAAACATTCGAATCGCCAAACCAATCTGTGGAGCAGCCAAACCAACACCTTCAGCATTGTACATAGTTTCCCACATATTTTCGATCAACTCGTTTAGATCTGGATAATCTTTATCAATTGGCTGGCCCATTTTTTTTAAAACAGGTTGTCCAATAGCATAAATCGGTAAAATCATTATTTTTTTTTTAAAATTTAAATTTAAGTGTTGAGATTTTGAGTATAGAGTATTACTAGTGCTTTATTAGTCTCAATACGCACATTCTAAACTATATGTGTCCTAAATAATCTTGCAAAATTAAGATCGCACTCACCTGATCAACAAGTGCTTTATCTCTTCGCTTTTTTTGTTTAGTTCCCATCATCAAAATATATTGTTTTGCATCATATGATGTATAACGTTCATCATGAGTATCAACCTTTATTTCAGGAAAAAGTTTTTGCAATTTGCGAATAAATCCAACCACTAAATGTGCAATTTGCGAAGGATTCCCATCTTCATGCATTGGCTGACCAACGACAATACATTCTACGTCTTCCTCTTCTATATATTTTTTCAAGTAGTCAAAAACATCTTTGTTAGCTACCGTATCTAAACCGGTAACTATAATCTGCAAAGGATCAGTTGTCGACAATCCAATCCTTTTGGTTCCGTAATCAATTCCTAATATTCTTGCCACGGCGCAAAAATACAAAATAAAAAACCCCAGCCCCTAAAGGGGAGTCTTTTTTCTTTGTCTTTTGGCAAGGAAAAAAGTTAACTATTATCTTTTTGACGATATAAAGTTTAATGTGATATTAAAAGGACTTTGAAATTATAAAGTGCAAAAAAATAATTGTCCAACAAATAACTCGTAATTTTTCGAACACGGAAAAGGCTCCTCTTTAGCGGCTGTGGGCTTAAGAGAAGCCCCCCACCACGAATGATGAGAGGCCATCCCAAAAACTGATTTAAATAACTTCAAACCAGCTTCCGCTCTTATGTGAATAAAGGTTGTAGTATCTGAATACTCAGATAAAAACTATAGATATGCAATTAAGATTTTTGAAAATCAAAATTGCAATTGATAACAATTAAATAATTTTTTGAACATTGATCGATAAGAATTTGGGAAAAGATAGGAACGGTTTTGACACTAGAAAACTAGTGCTCCTTCGAGGTCAATCAATTTATCTTTTAATATTTCGGAGTTTGGAAAATACAAACTATCACATTTGTGACATTCATATTTAGCAAATATATAATTTAGAATGATATAGTTAGTACCCTTTAATCGGTATTTTATAAAGAAAAAAACATGAAATATGAAAAGAATTTAATTTATAAATAACAATATATCTTATCCATTGACTGCTAAGAGAATACATTATCAACCTAGTATAAATATATTAATTTCATAAAATTGGATATTCTATATTTCTTTTGATTTTAGGACATCCCTAATAAAAGTGTCCCCCTTCACACATTCGCGAAGGAGGACTATCCCAAAACCGTTTTGTCTTAAATTTCTGAATATGGATTTTCAGAAATATATATTTTGAGCTTAAAAAAGTCCCCCACCACGTAGGTGAAGGAGACTTATCTCTAAACTGTTCGTCATTTTGTAGGAAAACCTTCTATCCAATTCCACTTCTCTTTTCCAAAAATAAAAGCCCTCTTCCACCTTTGTAGAGGAGGACTTTTATGAATTTTTATGAATCTCTAAACTGTTCCAAATTAATTGACCAACATTTTCTCTTTTTCTTTTTCGCTTTGCAAAATGTTGGAAGGTTTTCAAAGGGTCTTCCTCTATTAATTAATAGAGGAAGACTTCCAAACCGTTTTTTATGAATCTCTAAACTGTTCCGTAATATAGGACTGACACGCATCTCTTTTTCTTATATCAATTCTTGCATCAGAATTTTTAAGCAAATCATTTTTGATTAAAATAAGGAGTTAAAAGTATCCCCCTCTGCCTTCGCAGAGGAGGACTATCCCAAAACCGTTTATTCTTGATACTCCACTTTTATAGTTAGAGTATTATTATTATTTGAATTTGAATAGTTGAATGAACTATCCCAAAGAGTTTTCTTAATATAGCATGTTGTGGTAAGTATAAAGTGTGTCTCTAAATGAGACTTGTTTTGAAGAAAAAATTGATCTTCAAAAAGAGGTTGTGTAAGCGACAAGTTTCCAATCATAGAAACTTGCTGCTCACTATATACTTCTGCCGAATAGTTCAGCAAAGAAGCATCAAGGTTATGCCCAATCTTTTTAATATCACTATTACACATGTGCAAAGTGTAGTCTTTTGACTGATTCATGGGATGATTGTTGTTCAAAAGTCGGTTATGAGAAAATTCTCAAAAGTTAACATTATAACAATAGTATTACATGCTCACTTCTGTTCACCTTAACAGAAAGAAAGTTACTATTGATAGATAGTTGAAATCAATATTTAACTTCGAAAAGAAAAATATTCAATCAAATAAAAAGTTTTTTAACCATACAAAGAAATGCTAGAAGCATCATTGATGGCTTTGAAAAAAACATAAACCTTATGTTAGCTTTGAAATTTAGCAACAAGAGAAGCTATCAAAGAGTATGATAGATATTGTGTTGCCAATAGGAAGGCTAGACTGTCTTCAAAAAAATAGAAAAATATTTTCCAACATTCTAAATGGAGGTAAATAATATTTGTTTTGTAATTTTTTTTGAGACTGTCCTGAGCAATAAAAAAAGGAAAAAATTCTTTTAATAAGAGCTCCGGTTTATGTTCACAGGATTAATTTCTTTCTACAATTTTCTTTTAAATGTAGATTATTTATGTTCATATTACATCACAAATATAAGGCATATATTTTACCCACCAATACCCATTTTGTGGTATTTTGCTTATTTTTATTTTTAATATACTTTATGACCTTATTTATAACAACCTGATAAATAACACTTTACATACCAATTACTTACAGATCTATTCTCCTCAAAATAAAAAAGACCCTTCCAAAACGGAAGGGTCCGGTCATAAAACCGTATACTGAGAAATGCTTAAAAGCCGTAGTTGAGTGAAGCTGCTAAGGAAGTAAGATCATTTTACCACTTGCTTGATGCTTCGATGTTTTCACTTGGTAGTATAAAACTCCACTTGAAAAACTTACCTCTTTGTCGAGGATAAAACTCTGTTTTCCTTTAGAATAAAAGGAATTATAAGTTTTTAATAATTTCCCAGTTATGTCAAAAACGGTTATCTCTATATTGTCTCCCTCCGATAAATAAAAATTGATCGAAGTCGATTCTTTAAATGGGTTTGGTGTATTTGGAAATAATGTGAACGCTCCATTCGCCTCCATAACTTTTTCATTTCCAAATTGTAATTGAACATCATACTCTCCTCCAACTGAATTATAGGCAACCGCAGAAGTGAATTTTGAAGTGATATTAATTACTTCTTCAAGGTTCAAATTTTCTTTTGCAATGAACCGAACATCAAACCATTTAAGTTTATTTTCTAAAGTTGCATTTTCAATTCTATTCCATGAGAAAGTAATAGCTCCTTTTTCTAAAACTGTAGTTCCGAAATGAACATCCTCTATTTTTTTTACTTCCAAAAATTCCATCATGTCCTGTTCAAATGAAAGCGTAAATTGCCAAGCTAAAAAATCTTTTTCATTTTCAGTTTCAAAAACTAAACTAACCTCCTCCCCTTTTTGTACTTTTCTATTCTGAGTTTTAAAAATAAGATCCCCCTCTTTTTCTCTCGTATCATTTGCTAAAAGATTGGGTGATGCACTTTCAGTTACATCTCCCACTTTAATTGCCACAAAATCTAATTCATCTAAATTTGCTGTTAAACTTTGAATATCCACAGCTTCGGGAAAAGATTCATTCAATGGATTATTAGGATTTGAAAAAATATAATCTGCATCTACAAATCTCCATGAAGGCATATCATTTGGAAACTCATTAGTATTTAATAAAATTAAATTTCGAATTTGTGCTAGATCTAAAGCTGTTAATCCTCCTGAACCATTTACATCTGCTGCAATTATTTTATAAGGCGAATCTAATAATTCTATCCCTAAAATATGTTTTCTAATAGTAACAATATCAAAAGTAGTCACCCCATTTAAAGGTGTATTATTTTTTCCTGGTTTGATATTATAACTTTCATACATTGGTAAATTCATATTGAATAAACCATTTGAATTTGTCATTTCTATGGCTTGACCATTATTGATATTCATTTCAACCTCGTCAATTCCTTGTCCTTGCTCATTATCGATAAATCCACTCATTGCAGCCATTTGTGTTAATGGTACTCCACAAGTTCCAGAGGGTGCAGTCATCATAACATCTACTACACAATAATCGCAATTCCCTGCTTGGTCACAAACCCAGACTGCTACACTACTTATTCCTAATTGATCACAAGTAAATAGTATTTCAGTTGCCGTTGGTGGAACATTAGGATTATTTAAAGAATCAAAAACCACCGTAAATATTAGATCATCAAATGATGTACAATTATCAAAACTCGATGTATCACTAACAAAATCTGTAGCTGGCAACATCAACATTCCTGTTCCATTTCCAGTTGCCATCAATTGAGATGAAATTCCTAAACAAACGGGGGTTGGCTTTTTATCATCAATTACTGTGATGTTTATGGTATCTGTAATCGTATTCCCACATCCATCATCTAATAAATATATCGCTGTATAATTTCCTAAACTTACCGATACTGTATCATATGGATTAGCTCCTAGATTCAAATCAGGACTCGTTACACTTACTATAACATTAGGACTACAATCATCAATATCAGCCATATCAATTTCTGGAAGACCTACAGCACCTTGACAATTTGCATCTGCACTCACCGTGATGTCAGCAGGGGGATTTAGTAAAATCGGCGCTTCATTATCTGTTACCATTATTATTTGTGTATGCACCCAAACACCTGGTCCATTCTGAGTTAGATCAGGGTCACTTCCAGCTTGACACCAATCAACTACCACCCATTTTCTAAATATCTTTAATGAACTACAATCACCTGTCCCCATATTTAAAGTTAAATCTGATGGAGGATTGATTATTCCAATTTCACTACAAGTTGAATTATCTCCAACTAAAGTTGGGATTCCTGTATTTATAGGATCTGTTAAAGTAGGATCATTTTGATATCCAATACAAGAAATTGCGTTAACTCCCATCACGTCTGCTGGAAATAAAATATCATCAACATCACTTGGATCTGTATTCCCTGAAAATGGATCTGTATTTTCCACAATTATAGTTTGAATACATGACGTTGTTTGACCTTGCGCATCTGTCGCCGTCCAATATCGACTAATTGTTCCTGTTCCACAAGCTGGATCAAGTGTTCCTGAATTAGTCCAAGAGACTATTGCAGTTCCACAATTATCTGAAGCAAATGCCATCCCTTGAGCAACTGCTGAAGTATCAGTTCCACATTCAATAGTTTTATTTGGTGGACAAATAATTATTGGATTTATTTTGTCTTGAACTTCAACTTCAACCATGCAAGAATTTGTATTTCCGGCAGCATCTGTTAACCTCAGCTCTACCATTATTATTTCTCCTATATCACAACAAGCGAATTCTACAGAGCTTTCAAATGGAGTTCCTGGATTACAATTAGATGCCATTCGACGAACTTCATAAGTTTCGATTCCACAATTATCTGTACTTCCATCATCAAAAACCATTGCTCCCACATTTGCGAAACCTAAATTATTCAATGCCACAACTGTATTTTCATCACAGATTGGAATAGGCGCAATATTATCAATGACCGTAACATTCATTGTACAAAATGTATCTTGATCACATGCATCATTTACTGTATAAGTAACTAGATGTGTACCGATTGTCATGTCATAAATATAACCTCCATTAGTATTCAAATTTCCAAAAGGAGTTTCAATTTCCACTTCAAAGTTTGAGGAACTACATCCATCTATAATTCCTACAGGTGAAAGAAAAACGTTAGCAGTACATGAATTGGATGATGTTCCTACCGTAATATC
>CAJQQY010000301.1 GCA_905480595.1 uncultured Saprospiraceae bacterium
TTTTCCAAAATAAGAAAAACACAAAAGGAAAGGTAATATGTAAATTGTCTTTTTCAATAAGTTTATTTAAAATCAAAATTTTAAAAGTTCAAATGATTTAGAGGGTAAAGGCGATTTAATCTACTCGATAACTCATCCCCAATCTAAAATTCCGTAACTCTTGTGGATTATAAATTAAATCATCAAGCGTATTATAAGCATTCAAACCTGCATATTCTTTACTAAAGATATTTCTAATTTTGAAGAATACTCTAAAATTTCGGTTGATATTATAATTTCCTAAAACATCAATCGTCCGAAATCGGGGCAAATCTCCTCTAGCATCATTTTTTACTATATTTTTTGATTTACTATTGACGATAGTATCAAAAGTAAAAGAAATTCTTCGAGTAGGTCGAATGACGATTCGAGTTTTTCTAATCATCCGAGGTAATTGACTGATAGATGATTGGTCAGAATAGTCAAGAATTTTCTCTTCACCAAATGAAAAAGTGAGATTAAATATAAAATCTAATAATTTAGATTTATATAAATAACTAGATTGAATACCATATAAATTTATCTGAGAAGAATCTGAATTGGTAAAACCTTGGATGTATTGAATGGGGACTCCTAATGAATCTCGATTAGTGGTTTGGAATGGGCCAATAAGATTTTCATATTGGGAATAAAAACCTCCAATGTCAAAATATAATTGTTTGCTAGGAGTCCATCGCAAGCCAAGTTCTGCATTTTGAGTTTTTTCTGGTTTAAGAAACAGAGCAGCTAAACTAATGGGGTTATTATTTTTAGAAGAAATTGCTAAATGGTTAGCTCGATAATAGGGAGAATGCACTTGAATGGCTGTTCCATAATTTCCTCGAATACTCCAATTTTGATTCGGTTGATAATTAATCCCTAATCGGAAATCAGTTGAAGAAATTGCCTCATCTGAAAAACTTCCTAAAAATGAATAAGTTATAATTTCGCTATTTCGAAACCAATTAAGGCCACCTACAAAAGTCCATTTTTTAATAGACCAGAGCGCTTGAGCAAAAGCATTAAATTGTACTCCATTGACTTCTTCTGAAGAAAATGGAGTTAACGATGAAGTGTCAGGGAATTCTATTGATGAAAAAAACGAGCTTTCCAAAGGAACTCTTGAATAATTAACGAGCGGAACGTTGGCATATGCTTTAAATAAAATTCCTGTGGTAAAATCAATATTACTTTTTGGAAAAAGATTAAAAATTAAGTCAATTCGAGCATCATGTGACTCTGAAAAACTAAAACGTGTTCCAGTAAAATATCTTTCATAGTGACTGTTTGTCAAAGAATCATATCGCATCAAATCAAAGTTACTTGTTTGAGGATCAAAAGAATCAAACCAAGTTAATTCATCCAGTAATCCACTTGTATGATTATAAACATAATTAGTTGAAGACCGACTATCCATTTGATATTGTAAATAGCCTACTCTAATGTCAAATCCCATTCGACTATAATCCTTCTTTAAGGTAAAATTAGCATTGATGATTCGCTCGCCAATATAATTAAGTGGATTCGTGTAAGAGACAGCAAGAGGATTTAATCCAATAGAACTATGATCTCTACGATACATAGCTTCAGCGGAAAAAGTCATAGCTTGATAAGCCAGATTTATTCCCACTAATCGACTTTGATGAGGAAGGTTATTGAGCAAAGGTTGGTCGTTAATCGTTACATAGTTTTGGATAGTAGTATAATCTAATCTGCCATTAAAATAACGTTGAGGATTGAATAAACTATCATTTTGATATTTTGTCTTAAGGTCACCTCGGAAAGTGTAGCTTCCGTAAAGTGAATATCGTAATGTCTTTTCTTGTTTGCCTAGTCGACCTCCAAAACTCACATCCAAATTGGTGTATTCATTACTTCCTACACTTAAATTTGCTTGAGTATAAACAGGTCTTTTCGTTTCTTCCAAAACAATATTAATCACTCCCGCTGAAGCATCAACACCATATAAAGTTCCTGTTGCACCATATATTATTTCGATTCGTTCAGCTTGTTGAATTGGGATTTGTGCACCAATTGGCATACCTCTAACAACTACAGGTTTGATTGGATTTCCGTTGAGTAAAATTTTAGTATAAGTATTTCCAAATAGTCCTCGCATCAAAAAAGTTTCTCCTTCTAAAGCATTCCCAGGTTGCGAAACTTTGATGCCCGGTGCCATCTTCAAAGCATCAACTAGCGTGCGATAACCATTGTCCCGAATCTCTTCCTTAGTAATAACATGAATGGAAAATGGCAATTCTTTGAGTTCTTTCATAGATCGAGTGGCTGCGTAAACTTGCTGATTGGTTTCCTTTATTTCTGCAGGACGAATATCTTGCAGTAATAATTTATCAGCAGTTAGTACCACAGAATCTACTTGACCAACAATTAATATTGGAAAAGAAAGGAGAGCAAACAATTGCAAAAGAAAGATTCTCATAAATTAATTAGTTGTAGATTTTATTGAAAAAAATCTTGGAATTTAGGGTTTAAATTATAAGTCTTCCAATAATTTCATAACGACAGATTTTTTGCGAAGCGAAACTGGAATTTTCGAACAATCTCGCATCACTAAATATCCTCCATCGACTTTGACAAATTCTTTGATTTGTTGGGCATTAATTAGATGTGATTGATGAACTCTGGCGAATTGATATTCGCTCAACATTTGGTCATATTCTTTTAAAGTTTTTGTGACTAATAACTTGTGTCCATCCTTAAAGTAAAAAGTAGTATAATTTCCATTCGATTCACATCGAACAATATCGGCAATTTCCGTAACATGAATTTTTTCCAAAGTATGTAAAGCCAAGCGTTTGGGAGCGCTTTGTTCTTTGACCGTATTTAGCAACAAATCATAATTCTCTTGAGTCGAATTATTGACTTTTGAAATTTTTTGTACAGCTAAAATTAACTCATCAGGATCCACAGGTTTGAGTAAATAATCAACTGCAGAAAATTTAAAAGCCTTAATGGCAAACTCGTCAGAAGCAGTTGTGAAAATTACTTGAAATGAAATATCTCCAAGGATTTCCAAAATATCAAAGCCAGTTCCATCCTGCAATTGGATATCTAAAAAAACCACATCAGGTTTTATTTTATTTAAAAGTTTAGAACCAGTTACCACTCCATCAGCTTCACCAATGATTTCGATATCAGGGCAATAAGCGGCTAAATCTTCTTTGAGGGTGGCTCTTGCTTGGGCTACATCATCCACAATCGCGGCAGTCAATTTCATAGATTTTTTTTTATTTACAAAATATCACTTTTTTTCAGAAAATAGATTGATAACTCACAAAGAGTACTAAAATTTGTATTGAGTGAAAAATTGAATTGCGTCTTCGGAATCAAAACTAGGAGAGAATGCAAGTTGGAAATTTAGTTTTTCTCGAAATTGAATGCCGAATAAAGCAATCCCAATTATATTTGATTGATAACCTTTTTTTATGATACCTCGATAAATTGCGCCTAAAAAATACTTGTTTTTATAGGAAGCTTGAAGCGTAAAATCTTGTTGAGTTATCTCTTTTTTTTCCATTTGAAAAAGTAAAGAAGGAGATAGGTTAAACCGTTGCCCTATTTGGAATTGGTAAGAATAGGATAAGGTGAAATATCTATTTTCATCAATTGAACTAGGAAATCGAGAGGAGCGTTCAATATCATGATTTAAAATATTAAGTGCACTTATTCCGATTTTTAACTTTTTTAAAACATACACTATCCCCATGTTATAATCAGTAACGACCGTCCAATTCTTTTGCTGTGAAGGATTAAAAAAACGTGTAGCTGCAATAGTTGAAAACTGGAAACCAATTCTTATTTGATTTGACTCTGAAAAGATGAATTTATAATTATAAGCTATGCCAAATTTATTTTGAATGGATTTTCCACTCTGAGATAGTTTGTCTT
>CAJQQY010000302.1 GCA_905480595.1 uncultured Saprospiraceae bacterium
TTGTTCAAATTAAAATTACTTCATGTGATTTGAATTAAAATTTATTTAGCTTGCCGCTTTTAAAATTTGCAATCAATTAAATCCTTTTTCAAAATGAAATACAATTTCTTTCTACTTTTTACAATCGCTCTAATTTTTACCAATTGTAACTCAACAAAGAACACCAATTCAAGTTCTGCTCCATTATCTCAAGCAGATAGGATTTTGAAAAAATCAGTTGAAGCACATGGTGGATCAAAATATAAAAATGCTCACTACTCCTTTACTTTTAGAAAAAAAGATTTCACTTTTAAAAATAACAACAATCAATTCACTTACACTTCAACTAGTGAAAAAGATGGAAAAAAAATCGTCGACATTTTAGAAAATGGGAATTTAAAAAGAAAAGTAAACGGTGTAGAAATCGAACTTTCCGAAAAAGAAAAAAACCGATATTCTGGTGGTTTGAATTCTGTCATTTATTTTGCTACCCTTCCTTATAAACTACAAGATAAAGCAGTAAAAAAATCTTACGAAGGAACAACGACCATAAAAGGTAAAAATTACGAAATTTTAGAAATCCGTTTTGAACAAGAAGGAGGTGGTCGAGATCATGATGACGTTTTTCATTATTGGATCAATCAGGAAAATAATGTCATCGATTATTTGGCCTATAATTATCAAGTGAGTGGGGGTGGTGTTCGATTTCGTAGTGCATACAATTCTCGAAAAGTGGAAGGAATTATTTTCCAAGACTATGTAAATTATAAAGCGGATGTCGGCACACCATTAGTTGATTTACCAAAATTATATGAGCAAGGAAAACTGAAAGAATTATCTAAAATCGAAACTGAGAATGTTGTAAATTTAAATTAACAGTAATGGATTAAAACCCAAAACACATTTTTTCTGAACGCTTACTTATTTCAAGAGGCGCTACACTCGCAAATGCAAACTCCATACAAATTGATGTACCTACAGTACCTGAACGGGAATATTCTGTCGCATCAGGAGCCAATATATTATTGAGCAAAACACCATTTTGGTAGATTAAAATCCTACTAATTTTATTTTTTAATGGTTCCGAAAATTCATCATATTTATTGTCTAAAGTAATTTTTCCATTTCTGGTATTCAATAGTTGACCATTAGAATACTCAATACTAATAAGAGATAATACTTCAATATTTTCATCGTCAAATAGATTATTTAAATCATCAATGCTATCATACTTTTTACAGCTAAAACAAAAAATGGAAATGGATAGTGTTAATAAGAATAAGCTTTTCATATTTCTAGTTTAAAAAGAAAGTTTTAATGAAAATCCAGTATAAGTATTCATTCCTATACTTTCTACTTCGGGTGAAATTTTTACTTCTGAAAATGGATTATTAATTTGATAAGTTGGTTTTTTCTTTGTTGCCTTTTCTTTTTTCAACCTTTTTATACTCCAATAAACAGCTCCTATCGAGGCTAATGTGAGAGGAATACCTATAGCTTTTTGTGCTATATTTTTCCGTTGAGCTTTCTCTGTATTTTTTTTAGCGGCTATATAATTTTTTCTAGCTTCGGCAACTTCGTTAACTCCGAAACTACTCTCATATTTGTCTTTTCTTCCCTCAAGGTCTATTTCTGCTGCCTTAAAATCTTTTCTGATTTTTGGATTAAATAAATAATAGGAAGAACCAACCGCCAAAATTGTTGCACCTGAAATCAACCCCCAAGAGAGCGTCTTTCCCCTATAATAACTTTTGATTTCATTTCTATAAGCCAAAAAATCAGACTCTTTTTTCAAAACCACTTTTAATAACATAGTAGAATCAGAAACAACTATGACATCGTGTTTCTCTAATTCCATATAGGGTGCCCAAACCTCAAAAGAATGGCTCCCTTCCTCTAATTCAAAAAAAATGTTCCTCGATTTATTAGAAGGATCAATAAGTTGACCATCCAATTTTATTATTGAATTCGGAGGGGAAACAATTAGCCGAACTTTTCCTGTGGATTGAGATAAAATAGAGGTTGAAAAAAATAAGAGAGTTAATAGCTGTACAATTTTCATAAAATAAAATTAACAAAACTTCTGGGATAAAATATTTTTCGAAATGGTTATTAATCATTCACTATAAATTTATTTTTGGTTTAGATCCACAATTCAATTGAAATTGATTGAGAAAAAACGTATCTTAATACAAGCTACTTTTAAATATTTATTTCTTACCCATCTACATATCGCCAATCAAATCAAATTCACTTTTCATTTTATATGAAAAGAAATACAAATGTTTGACTTTTATTTTTCTAAACTTCTTAAACTCAGCGAATATGAAAAATTACAAACAGAAGGTTCTAACTCCTGAACCATTAGCTCCAAAATTTAATGCGCCACTTGTAACCGAATACATGGTGAGTAAATTAATCACTTTTTCACCGGATGATGATATTACTAATGTCATTGATTCTCTGTTAGAAAATCGAATCACAGGTGCTCCCGTTCTCAATAATAAAAATGAGGTAGTCGGGTTGATTGACGATAAAGATTGCTTAAAAGTTTTGGTGGAAAGTTCTTACCATAACATGCCTATCACTAAAGGTAAAGTGTCACATTACATGACTACTAACATGAGAAGTATTTCCAATAAAGATACGATTGTAGATGCTGCCAATATCTTCTTAAGTACTTATTACAAACGACTTCAAGTAAAAGATGAAAATGGGAAATTATTAGGACAGATTAGTCGGAGAGATATTTTGAGAGCAATTAAAGATTTGAATTCTCATTTTTAAGGAAAAGTCCGTAGCTGGATTTTCTAAATCCAGTTTAAAAAATTTGCTGGACTTGGAAAATCCAGTTACGATTGACTGGACTTAAAAAGTCCAACTACGAGTGTAAAATTTTAAAAATCATTTCTTTCATCAAGTCCCCTTCCGTCGCATTGACGCGATCCACACCTTTTGATTTTAAATCATATTCTTTAAGAATGGAAATCACATTTTGCGATTGTTTATATGGATAATTTCGTGCGGCGAGTTTATAATCTTTTAGAAAAAAAGCATGACGTACGCCTAGCTTCTCCATCATTTCTCTTTCAGAACTATTTTTTAAAAAATGAGTCAAATATACTTTTGAGAAAAAATTAAACAAAGTTCCTACCACAACAACTAATGGATTTTTTTTAGGGTTGGAAATAAAATAATTGATAATTCGATTCGACTTAACTACATTTTTAGATCCTAATGCTTTTTGCAATTCAAAAACATTGTACTCTTTGCTGATTCCAATTTGTTCTTGAATATGCTTTTCATTGACCTCGGTACCTGGAGCTAAATTGATCGCTAGCTTATCCAACTCATTACTTACCTTAGACAAATCCTCTCCTAAATATTCTGCTACAAGTGCAGCAGCTGAAGGCGAAATACTTAATTTTTTATCTTTTAAATAAGATTGAATCCAATCTGGAATTTGATTATCGTATAATCTTTTTGATTCAAAAACTAAGGCTTTTTGTTTTAGTAATTTTCCAAACTTAGTTCGCCCGTCAAATTTTTTATGCTTAAAACAAATCACCAAAATCGTTGTGTGAACTGGTTTTTCGAGGTAAGGCAATAATTCCTTCAAGCTCTTCATCTCTTGTGCCTCTTTCAAAATCACCACTTGATATGAAGCCATCATTGGATATCGGCTGCAAGTATCAATCAAAGTTTTATGATCAGTATCTTTTCCATACATGATCATTTGGTTGAAGGACTTCTCCCCTTCTGTCAATACATTATCCTCGATATATTTTGAAATCTTATCAATATAATATGACTCATTACCATGCAACAAATAGATTGGTGCATACTTTTTTGCCTTGAGTTCTTTTATGATTTGTGGGTACGTCATTACAAAACTTTACTAAATGCTAACTAATTTTCAAACTCATTACTTATTCCAAAATAACCTTTTTGGAATGGTCAAAATCTTTTAACTTACAATTGTTTTCAAATTAAATTTGATCAATTTAATCGCGAAGGTACAAGAAAAAGTATAAAAGATTTTAGAAAAACTTACTATGAATTTTCAAAACACACTTATTATTATTTGCCTTTTTTTTCACATACCCTTCTTTGCCCAATTCCAAGTTTACGGAGATGCAATAGATGAAGGAGATGACACATTTTTATTGACTTCCGAGCAAAATAATGAATTAGGATATATTTGGAATCAGACGCAAATAAATATTAATGAACCTTTTGAATTAGAATTTGAAATCTTTCTAGGATGCAAAGATGGATCTGGTGCAGATGGAATGAGTTTGATTTTTCAACCTGAAATTATCCTCTCTACAGGCCTAGGTGGTTCTATGGGGTTTTCTGGATTGAATCCTTCTTTAGCACTTGAAATTGATACTTACCAAAATGGAAATGGCGATCCCGAATTTGACCATTTGGCCATCATGAAAAATGGAAAAGCAAATCATGATTCTCCTGAAAATCTATTCGGTCCAATTCAAGCCAAATCAACCAACCCAAATATTGAAGATTGTCAATGGCATATTTTAAAAGTGACTTGGGATCCTCAATCATTAAATTTTGAAATATTTTTTGATTGTGAGTTGAAAGGAAATTATAATGGAGATATCGTCAATGAAATTTTTAATGGAACTTCATTTCTGTATTGGGGAGTCGCTGGAGTGACAGGTGGTTTAAATAATATTCAAAAAATGCGACTGATTACTCCTTCTATATATGAGAATATCGATGAAGTTCCATTGTGCATTGGTGGTACCATTCCACTTATTGCAGAAGGAGGATATCAATATAATTGGACTCCAGCCGAAGGGTTAAGTGCAACCAATATTCCCAATCCTTTGGCATCACCAGAAGTCAATACTACCTACATTGTAGAAATTACTTATGGTTGTGATCAGACAATTTTTGATACCATTTCCATTTTTATAGTTAATGATTCTTTGCCAATTGACATTGGCCCACTAGATACTTTTGTTTGTGAAAATTCAATACTCATTTTAGATGCGACTGCAGTTGGAGCATCTGAATATATTTGGTCAACTTTTGAAACTCAACCAATTATTGAAGTCGATCAAGCAGGAGTTTATAATGTTATTGCGACAAATGGTAATTGCGTTTCCTCAGATCAGATTCTGGTAAACTTCATCAATTTACCGCAAGTAGAAATTGGAAATGATACCTCTACTTGTGTTGATGTTCCAATAACTTTACAAAATAAATTTAACCGCCCTGATTATGAATGGCAAGATGGTTCTTTGGGAAATTCCTTTCTAGTCGAAGAGGAAGGAACCTATTTTTTATTGGGCGAAAATGAATGTGCAGCAATAATCGATTCCGTTTATGTTGCGTTTGAAGATTGTCAGAACGTTTATATTCCAAATGCATTTTCACCAAATAATGACGGATACAATGATTTTTTTACCATATATGCAGATGATGATATCATAAATGTTCGTTCATTTCAAATATTTGATCGTTGGGGACAACAACTTTTTGGAGTAAAAAATGTTTTAGCCAATGATAATGCACTTCGCTGGAATGGAACATTTAAAGGGCAAATTTTAAAACCTCAAGTTCTAGTCTGGTGGGCTAAAATCGAATTCAGAGATGGCTCTGTAAAAATATTATCTGGAGATGTAAGTTTAATGTTATAAATTCACCTCAAATATAAAATCTTATTTCAATCAACAATATATTTTAATTTCAGCATGGATAAAAAACCCACTTTCAAAGAACTCCTGAATGGAGACCAACCCGTACTAGTCGATTTCTATGCTACTTGGTGTGGACCATGCATGGCTATGAATCCTGTGCTTAAAGAAGTTGCAAAAAAAGTTTCTGGCAAAGCAAAAATCATCAAAATTGATGTAGACAAATATGCTAAAATGGGTGCCGACATGGGCGTGATGGGAGTGCCTACTTTTATGATTTTTAAAAATGGAAAAAAATTATGGCATGAAGCAGGCACTAAAACTGCTGCTCAACTGGAAGAAATTATTTTAAAAAATGTCTAAAATTTAACTTTACTTTTTACAAGGAAATATCATATGAGTTTTTAAATTTATCATGATCTTACTCAAATATTGATTTGACAATTTTCACCAAAAGAAGCGAATCCGATTTTGGGTGAATCTACTAAGCATGAATCTTTTAACAAAAACATAAAATATGAAACTCCTACTCTCCACTATCCTGTCCTTTTTTTTCTTTTTTGGCCAAGCTCAAACTACTCTGATTTTTCAACCCAACTCATATTGTACCAAAGATGCATTCATCAATAATTCTCCAGTTTGGAACGGAGGCCCTGGATTTGATGTGAATAATTATGGAGATAGAGAATATTTAAGAATTGAAGCTTGGACAGCTAATGCCAATGGCTCGCCAGAACATGACTCTCGGTCTTTAATTGATTTCCCCGAGCTGCATGAAATTGAAAGTTGTGATGTGATTCAAGCGACTTTAGTTTTGTACGCCAATCCAAATATTACTTTTGCCAACGGAGGTCAAGCAGAAACAAATGATGTTGATATTTTTCGAATCGTCGAACCTTGGGAAGAACTTGAAGTGACTTGGTTAACTCAACCTGATTTTGACGAAACCATAAAAGCTGAAATTCCTCAAAACAATAACTACGATTCAATCGAAGTGGATGTCACCGAATTAGTAACCAACATGATTGATATCGATAATAGCTTTGGATTTTTATTAAAACAAAAAAATGAAGATCCTTATGGTTCGATGGACTTCGCATCAAGTCAATATCCCGATCCCACTAAAGCACCTAAATTAATCTTGGAAGCAAATAATATTGTTTTCGCAGAACCAGTAACTGAAATTTTTCCATCGCCTGATACAGTTCTTTGTTTTAATCAATCATTGATTTTAAGTGTTGATGATCCAACGGCAACCTCATACGAATGGTATGATGGATCGACTGGAAGTGCAGTTGGAATTACAGATGAAGGAAGTTATTGGGTGAAAATAAATTACGCAAATTGTACTGAATTAATTGATACGATAAATGTATTTTTTACCGATGAAAATTTAATTCCGGGAATTTTCTTCGATACACTTTTAACTTTTTGTGAAAACTCCTCTTCCAACTCATTCGGAATAACTGACCCTCAGGCACAGTCATTTGAGTGGAGTACAGGATCAAATGAAAGTACAATCGAAATTACAGAACCAGGTACTTATTGGTTGAACATGTATTATTTTGGATGTGATGTTTATACGGATACCATTAATGTTATTTTTGAAAACTGTAATTGTGAAGTAAAATTCCCCAACGCTTTTACACCCGATGGAGATAATTTAAATGATGTCTTTAGCCCTGTAGTCGAAGAGACAAATTGTTTTGATAAATATGACTTAACAATATTTAATCGTTGGGGAAATAAAATTTTTACATCAACTGATCCTGAACTTGGTTGGGATGGAAAACATGATTCAAAGAATGCAAACTCAGATGTTTATGTTTACATTTTAAAATATCAATTAGCTGGAGATGCTGAAGAAAAAGTAGAGAATGGAGATATAACTTTGATTCGATAATTTAATTTCAACAAAAAAAGTACTACATGAAATTTCAAGTTGAAACCGAAAGATTAATTCTTAGAGAATTTAGAGAAGAAGATGCTTCGGGACTTTTGAGGTTGAATTCCAATCCAGAGGTGATCAAATACTTGCACATGGAACCTTATAAAAATATTGAAGATGGAATAAAAGATGTCAAATGGGTCACCGATCAATATCCGAAAAACAAAATCGGACGATGGATTATGTTAGAAAAATCCACCGGTGAATTTATGGGGTGGACTGGATTAAAATTGGAAGATATGGAAATGAATGGACAGCAAAATTTCTATGATGTAGGCTATCGAATGCTTCCAGAATTTTGGGGCAAAGGCTATGCAACTGAATCAGTTTTAGCTTCTCTAAAATATGGATTTGAAGAAATGAATTTAGAAAAAATAAATGCTGCTGCTCATTGTGAAAATCTAGCTTCTCGAAGAGTTTTGAAAAAATCAGGGTTCAAAGAATTAAATAGTTTCGATATTTTTGATTTCCAAGCTTATTGGTTTGAATTAACACGAGAGGAATATTTGGCAGAAAAATAGTTTAAACCCTTCCAGATTTTTGAAATCTGGAAGGGCTTTTTTCGTCTTTTCTATTTTTTCGGAGGCATTGGAATAAATGAAGAAGTCGTTCGAATATATTCAGCATATTGAGGTTTTGATTTTTTCAATTTTACCTCGAGCATCGCCACACCTGAAACTTTTAACAAAAAGAAGGTCATCACAATTGGGCAAAATACAAACATCCACCCTTGCGGATGTGCTAAAGCAAAAAGAAAAAATCCCCACCAAATCGTCGCATCTCCAAAATAATTAGGATGTCGAGTATATCTCCAAACTCCCGTATTCAGAACTTTTCCTTTATTGCTTGGATCTTTTTTAAACTTACTTAATTGATAATCACCGACTGTCTCAAAAAATAATCCGATTCCCCATAACAAGATCCCTACATATTCCAAAATCCCCATTTCTGCATTGACACTAAATGACGGAAGATAAGTTGCTGAAATAATCCAAAGTAAAAATCCTTGCAAAGCGAACACTCTAATAAAAGATAACCACCACCATTTAGGACCATTGTCTTTTCGCCATTGAGCATATCTATAATCCTCTCCTTTTCCTAAATTTCGATTTGCTAAATAAATAGTTAACCGTAATCCCCAAATCGTAATCATTCCTAAAAGGATTTTTTCACGAATTCCCATCAACGCTAAATCATTCTGAAAAGCATAAAACCAAGCAATTATAACAAAGCCAAAACCCCAAAAAATATCAATTATGCTTGCATCTTTTATCACTAAACTTACGATCCAAAGTCCCGTCAAAATCAACATTAATAATCCAATCCCTAATTGATAAGTGTCTTTGAAGCCTGAAAATGACCATAAAAAGGCGCCTAATGAAATAATTAAAATCAAAATGAATAACCTTATGATTTTTGCTCTTTTCATGATTCAATTTTTTTTTACTACGAAAGATTTTTAATCGTCACAAACAAATATAAAAAAGTCTACTTCAAATTAGAACTGAAGGCAAATTGCAATAATTCTATTCCTAAATCTCCCTTTCCTAACTTTACCACGCTTCATTTTGTTCATCATCTAAATTAAAAGGTAAAAAATCGAAGGTTATCTCCTATGATTGGTTTAAGTTAAGTTGGATTGGTGAAATAATTTGTGAGAAAGGATCTAATTTTTGATTGGCTTGCCATATGGTTACCATGAAACTTAAATCCCAAAATATCTTTGATGGAGCAATGAAACCATTAAAATTTGAAGAAATAAGATTTTCAACCTTATTGGAAGTTGAGATAATGAATATAGCATGTGAAAAAGAAATAATAGCCGTGCAGAAAAAGTAAAACATCATTAAATATCTCAAAAATCAGTTTTTTCAAAATTTATATTATTTTTCAACTAAAATGTTTTGTTTTTAATTTTGATTTTTTTAATTTTCCAATACAATTACTATTCTCTGGTTCCAATTCTTTTATTCATTAATTTCCTAAAACTTCTATGAATATGAATATTACCTTCAAAGAATTAAGAAATATCAAACATGCACTTCCAACGGGTAGCATTTCAAAAATTGCACAAGAATTAGATCTCGAAGAACAAACTGTAAGAAACTTTTTTGGGGCTAAAAAAACACCTGGACAATCAGCTAAATGGCACCTCCAAGCAGGTCCAGAAGGTGGAATCGTAAATATTAACGACACAACTATTTTAGAAATGGCTAAAAAAATTATTGTGGAGACTGAAAAGTCTGCACCTGAGGCATTATCTTAAATCAAAAAGAGGCTGTCTCATAGGTAAAATTATGGGGCAGCCTTTTTTTTAAATAGAGCCAACGTTAAATTTACTTTCTAAATC
>CAJQQY010000303.1 GCA_905480595.1 uncultured Saprospiraceae bacterium
TGCAGTATAAGTTACGGTATGTGTTCCTACTGGTAAATTTTGAATGGTATTACCAACTAAATCTCCTGCTGATGCAGAAGTTGCTGATACTGTTGCAGAAGAACATGCATCTGTCGCTGTAACAGTTGGTAACTGTACTGATCCAAAACAATCATTTGAATTAGTTGAGATAGTTATATCTGATATTGGATCTAATGTTGGTGCTCCTGTATCTAATACTTTAATGATCTGTAAGTGCTCTAATGTAGAGTTATCACACCAGTCAACTAAAATATATTTTCTCAAGATTTTGTAAGAACCTTCACAAATATCAATGATTGCTGGATCACCATCTAAAGTAATTCCAATGTTATCACATCCAATATCTGACAATGGAGCTGGGATAGGATCTCCGCACTCAATTTCAATATTGGTTGGAAGATCAGCAGCAATATCTGCCAAAGTTGTAGGTGTAATTGAAATAATCTCAGTACAAGAAGTTGTATTTCCTGAACCATCAACTACTGTCCATGTACGCTCAATTTGAGCATCTCCGTCACATAATTCACCTGACTCAACATCTACATTTGTCAATGTTGCTGGTCCACATGGATCAAATCCTAAAAGAGTCCAAGTATTTGCACCTGCTGGAATTACTGTTACACCTGGTCCTACAGGGAAATCAATAGTTCCTGAATTAGCAGCTTTTAAGCTTAATGTTACATCTACTGTTCCTGCATCTCCAAATGCTAAATCTTGAACAGATACTGTCCATGTTCCTTGAGCATTTTCTCCGTTGAAAGCAGCAAGTGCTTGTGATGGTTGGAATTCTCCAACTGGTGGACATTGCGCTTCCATCTCTGCATATGTTGCTGCTGCTGCATCATTCAATACAACGTCTAAGTTCTGACCTGCTGCATTGTTACATCCAAATCCAGGACCTCCTAAGTTGTTGAATAATTCTACAGTTGTTCCATCAGGAGATGTAATAGATACTACTAAGTCACCAACCCATGTGTGGTCAGTTGAAACAGCTACATCTAAATCTTGTACAGTTGTTCCTGCATCTACAGTTAAAGTTTCAGTTACTGTAGCTCCATCTTGAGATGGTACACCATCAAATGAATAATCTTTTCTTGCATCAAATACACTACCTGGAGCAGTTGGATCTGCACAAGTAACTTCCGTATCTTGACAATCTAATTCTGGAATTAATTTATCTTCTACTAAGATATATCCCCAACATGGATTACCATTCGGATTAGTTACCATTACTTCGATAGTTTGTCCAACGTGTGAACCATCTAATACTAATGGTTGACCTGTTGCAGCAAATGTTACTGAATAGTTATCATAACATCCGTAGTTGTTACCTTCCAAAATTTGGTCAGCTCCTACTGTTGCTTCACAAGCTTCATCTAAAGAAATGTTTACTAATGAGTTACAAGTAATATCATTTGAAGTAGGTACAAATTCTACTATAGTTACAGACCAAGTACATGTTGCTGTATTACCAGCTCCGTCAGTAACTTCGAATGTATTTGTAGTTGTTCCAATTGGAAATGCTTCTCCACTTGCAATACCTGCAGTTTGAATTGGATCTGCTGGCAAGTTTGCATTTACTTGAATAATCCAGTTATCTGTAAAGCCAGCTACTACACTACTTACTGTTTGTGGATTTGGTACACCACAAAAGTTAGACGCTAAATAAGTCTGTCCTCCTGCTGCTAATCCTGCATTATTATAACCTGGAATAAATCCGTTAGCAAATGAACCTGGAGTAGTTAACTCAATCACTACAATTGTTCCTGCTGGAACTGTTATTGGATTAGCAAGATCAATCGTCTGGATAGAAGAACCACCTGCTGGCAATACTGCACTTCCTGATCCTAATAAAGTTAAATCAGCATAATTGAATCCTCCTGTTCCTGGGTTAGTAGGAATACTATACAAGTTAACTGTTACGTTTGGAGCTCCAAAAGTTTGGAATACACCAAAAGAAACACTACTTACTGAAAGATCAGAAGTAATACCCAATGCTGGGTAATCATGTACAGTTAACGTCTGGTAAGCACCTCCTGGACAAGCCAATGAGTTGGTAATAGAGCCTACTGTTAAATCGTTATTTAATGTTAATGGAAGAGCTGGTCCAATTAATGGACAGTTATCTGTAGCTGTAACTTCGTAACTAATTACTTGATCACAAGCACCTGGATCCAAGTGAATTGTTTGGTCACCAGGACAAGCCAATGCTGGAGCTTCTGTATCATTTACTGTTACAGTTGTAGATCCAGAACTTAAACCTGAAGCCCAAGTTACAGTTGTAGTTCCTAAAGGGTATAATCCTGATGCATCTGCACCGCCTGCATTAAAGTCATTTGTAAGAGGATCTCCACAAGCAGGAGCAGTTGCGATTAATGATACATTTGCACCACATTCTCCTGGGTCATTACTTACAACAACAGCAGCTGGTACATTAATAGAACATGGAGCTCCAAAAGTAATTTGGAAATCTGTGAATGTTCCAGAGTCTCCCCCTACATCATCAAAAATATTCAAAGTCCAAGCACCGTTTACTGATGAACCGTTTGCTGATGATAAAGGTTGCTCAGGTCTAAATGTACCTGTAAATGGTGGAGCACCTGCTGTAATAGCTATTGCAGCATCATCTCTAAATTTAGTCGCGATGTAATTATCACCTGCACCTCCGTTATCAGAAGTCAAGTCAATAGTAGTTCCATTTGGTGCAACTAATGTAATATCTAAATCTGCATCAAATGTGTGTGTTAAACTAATTTCTACTTCTTCAAGTAAGTAGTCAGTACCTACAGTACCAGGTAAACCTGTTACTGTTGCTACAGAACCAGCAGCTGGTCCTGAAGTTCCTACTGTAGGAATAGGTTGTGGAAGATTATTTCCAGTAAATGTTTGCGCCATCATTGAACCAGCAAATAATAGCATCGTCAATGTGAACAAACAATTTAAAAAGTTAATGTTTAATTTTTTCATGAGATTAAAAATCATTTTAAACTAAAAAATTGTAATCGATTAATTGAAAAGACTCTGTTAATTACAGAGTTAAAAGACCAAGAATTTCTTGGTGAAGTGGTGTAAGAGACGGTGTCTTACCTGATTTCACAGTAGTGAATGTTCCTGAAGTCATGCTTGTAGTTGTATTAACCATCATAACTCCTTCTTGGATTGCAGTTTCAACAGATGATCCTGCAGCAATTCGAGCATTCACATAATTGAAAAATTCCACCTTATTATTAAGGTATTGGAATGTCGCATCCTTACTTGTAGGATTGTTGTAGTTTGGGTTGTTCTCTATGGTTTGTACTTCAGTATTTAAGATAATTGTAGCATTATCGTTTGTTACATACTGAGCACTTGCATTCTGAACACCCACAAATAGTAAAGCGAAAAATAACATTACTGTTAAAATTGTCTTTTTCATGGAAATTAAAATTTAAGTGAATTAATAATATTATAAAATTTAAGTTTAAGCCGAAATGAAGATTATGAGATGAAAATTCCAGTCAACTAGGTAACCTTTGTTACCAGTTGTGCTAATTTGAAATTCATTATATGGTGGATTGAGAACTATTTTTTTAACGCCATAAGGTGTTGTCAAAAAGAGGGGTATCGATATAGTCCCAAGGGTTACAATTTGATCTTGTGTTTTTAATTATAAAATTTGTTATATCGCTTTTTCTAAACCAATTCAATGGTTAGAAAAGAATACTCTATATTTCAATTAAGAAAATAGAATTTTTAAAAACTTGGATTAATTGTTATTCGGTATGAAAAAAAATTCGATTGTAGAATTTTATTGTGAAGCTTTTATTAAGAATAGAATTGTTTGTGTTTGTTTCAATAATATTCGTGTTTACTTCTTTTTATATGACAAAGATATGCTGAAAAACCTTTCTAAGAAAGTCCTAAATCTTTTTTTAAAATATTTGCAACTTCTTTATTAAAATTACCAATAATATATATTAATAAAATCATTGTTTTGGTCCATTTTCTTCTCTTTTTTGATTTTATAACGAAAATAAATATTTGAAAAATACCCTTATACCTTATCTTATTTCCAAACTTCTTCTCTGCTTTTTCTCACTTTTTGCCATAAAAACTACCATTTTTTTCATTTGTCTAAGATTTGTCTTACCCTAGTCCTAAGCTTGTCCATATTCATTTCTTGGGAAAAGCAGTTAATAACTTGAAATTTGACTTAACAATCGAAAAGACGATTACAGCAAATGGTTACCATTAAGTATTCATTTACAAAAAGACAAAATACAATGAGTTATAAAGACGGCCAAAGAAATTAATTATTTACCGTTTAAGATTAGCCATTAAAGAATATAGGGTTTTAGTTAGGTTTTTTTCTCGGTCGTGGAATCAGCGTTTTGACAATCTATCATTATCAAAAAACTTGTTCCACGCCGTATTTGACAATTACAAAGTGCAGATTAAAACATCTCACTTTCCAATACATAACAATGGTAATTCAACCACGGAGTTAATTAACCATTAAAAAAAGAGGTTCTACCTCTCCTTAATCTTTTTCAAAAACCAAAACACATTTATCATGCGAGGTTATTTTAAAACCGTTTTTACATCTTTCCAAAAATCAATTCGATTCATCCTTGATTTTAAAAGTCGACAAAAGGATGCGATGAAGAGGTCATTCCAAAACTAATTTTTTAAAAACCTAACAAAGAAAAAAGGTAGCATGTTCCCCTCACATCTACTTTTAATTAAAACACAAGAACAGAAAGTAACCATTAGTTGGAGTTTCTGTTTTGATGCTTCCGAACTCCCAAATAACCAAGGAAGACTGAAAACAATCACTAAATGAGATTTGGGGTATTGAGATAAGAAACTCCCCTTTTTTTAATGAGAAATAAATATTAAAGAATGAATAATTTCCCATACCGTAATTTATAATTATTCATTTAAAGAACGTGTGATAGGTTGTTTGTCCTGATAGTTTCATTTTGAGCTATCAGGATCTTTTTTTTAAAAGAGGAAGCCTCGTGATAATTTAATTATCACGAGGCTTCCTTTTGACTATTAGAGATTATTCTAAATGAAGTTGTATAGGGATCGTAAAACGTCTAACGTTCAATATTAAACGAATAAGACCTATTTTTTATAAAAATTTAATGATGATGATGGTGCGTCATTTCTTTTTTTACAAATTGAATAGGCATTAAAGGTATTTTTTTAACCTCCATTGAATTTTTAGAAATCAATATTTTCTGCTCTATATCAACTTTGCCATAAGAGATATATTCATTCTTTTTATCTGGCCATTTTACCGAAAGATTAATAATCGATTTTGCGGCTCCCAAACCAATTTCTTGTTGAAGGCTATTGCTTCCAAAACTTGCTCCTGGAGTTACTGTTGAATAAATATTACGAGAACTTCCATCTTTCATTTCTACTTCTAAATGAATACGAGCCCCTTTGGCAGATTGATTAATTGTTTTATCTCCTTTCAATTGAATTGTTATCCATTTGTTTTCTTGATTACCAGGATTCTCATAAAATACATTTTGAAAAATATCTCCTGAAAATGCTCCACCAATTACAGAGTAGATATCTTGGTCGCCATCATTATCAAAGTCCGCAAAACTTACCCCATGTCCTTTTTGCAACATCCCAAATCTTCCAGAGGTAGTTACATCTTGAAAATCTTTTCCTCCATTATTTCGGAAAACTCTGTTGGGGACAATTGCCCGATAATCAGGTGCTCCCGTTCCTAAGTAAAAATCAAGAAATCCATCATTGTCCAAATCTCCAAAATTACATCCCATAGAATGAACTGCTTTGTCGAGCTTAACTTGTTGTGTTATATCTTGAAATTTCTCATTCCCTAAATTTTTAAAAAGCCTTGGATGTTCACCTTGAAAAGATTGTCCTAGGTAACCTGAAATAACTTCAGAAGCTTGTTTTTTAAACGCATAATCATCAAATGAAGCCACATAAATATCTTCTAATCCATCATTATCAAAATCGAAGAACCACGTAGCAAAACTTTTTAAAGGCAACTCTACGCCTGCTTTTTTAGAGATATTTTCAAATTTCCATTCCCTAGGATTTTCTCCTCCTCGATTGACAAATAAAAAATTCCCTCCACTCATACTACTGATATAAAGGTCAGGCAAATTGTCATTATTAATATCTCCACTATTGACACCTTTAGCATAGGTTGTTAAATCAAGACCAATTTCCTTTGCGATATCTGTAAATGTTCCATCACCATTATTAAGAAAAAATTCGCAAGGGTGAGATTCTTGTTGGTTCGAGGTTTCATTTCCAATAAACAAGTCTAAATCACCATCCAAATCAAAGTCCAGCCAAGTAGCCGTTTGAGTCGGATGCACACTATATAATCCGGATGAGATAGTTACATCATCGAAAGTTCCATTTCCATTATTTTTAAATAATGAATTAGGCTGAGTTCCCATTTCGGAAAGAGGATGCCATGCGCCGCGAATAATTAAGAAGTCAAGATGTCCATCATTATTAAAATCTGCCTGTCGCAAATTCAATCCACCTGTCACACCTTTCAATCCAGCAATTTTAGATTTGTCAATAAAAGAACCTTTTCCATCATTTACAAAAAAACGAATCTGGTCTTTCATTCCCCATGAGGATGCAAGAATATCAATAAATCCATCTCCATTAAAATCATCTGTAATTATTCCTCCTGATAAATCATTAACATCCAAACCTGTTGACATGGCAATATTTGGAAACTCGGGAAGGTCATAATCTGATTCAATTTGCTTTGGTTGAAGTAAATATTCAGTAGGAACTCCATCGGGATATTCGCCCAAAGTCATGTAGGCTATATTGATTAACCAGCGACTTTCAAGATCATTAGGATATGCTTTTAATATTTCTTTGTATAGTTCAATTGCTTTTTCAGAACCTTCTCGATTAGTGTGAATTCCTTTTCCTTTTATTGGAAAAACGCAAGACTCATCGGAGTGATTTAAGATACAATTATCTTGCTCTCCTTTTCGAAGCCAAGCAATTGCTAAGGCATCATAAAGTTGTTTAGAGTTAGGAGTGATAGTTGCGAATTGAGGAAATTTATCTTTGGCTTCTTGGATGATTTTTAATGCTTTTTCAGTTTCCCCAGCATTAAGGCAAACTAAACCAAACTTGATATAAAGCTGCCAATCCATTTGGTCACCTTGACGTAATTCAGCTAGTTTCTTTTCAATCAAATCTGCTGATTCGGATGTAGCATATAGATGTTTCCAAAAATTTGTTTTTGAATAAATGACCGAAAGACTATCAATCATTTGTTGTGTTCCAGAAGCTAGGTAGCTTACTGTTGATGTTTCTTTATTTATCTCTTTATGGTTATTATTTTCACATGAAAAAATAATAGCAAAGAAAAAAAGAAGGAAAATCTCCGTTCTTAAATTTAGTCGAATCATTTTATTTGATAGAATGAAGAAGTTTTAACTTAAAAAAAAATAAAAAAAATTGCTTAAAATTTTCAATTAGATTTTGGAAAATTTTAAGCAATTTTTTTCAAAATCTACTGCACTACTCTTTCTCCTTCATATACTTGCATTCCAAAATTATTATTGAGAATAAGCACCAAAGGTTGTTTTTGGCTATTTTCAACTGTAGCCAAAGACCTAACATCTAAATAAGCCATTATTCCATTTTCTGAAGGAGAAATAGGATTGAAACTACCTTTGCCATCTCCAAGTAACATCGTTCCGATTCCTGCATCTGATCGAGTAGTTTCTACTTCTCTTTCGTAGTAGTTTCCAGCCAACAAAATATCCATGTGTCCATCTCCATTCCAATCTCTTGGAAGGATTCCGAAGGTAGGAGCTGTTTGTGCAGCCATCGGAAGTTTATGCAATTCAAATTCTCCATTTCCTAGGTTCTCTATATAAACTGACTCGAACATTTTAACTTCATTCTCAATAGCTCCTTCTGCCAAATCTCCCAAAACTTCATCAAAAGAAGCGCTGGCAAACTCATTATATGTCTTGAATTTTTCTTTAATAAATGGCATTTGTTGTGAAGAACATTGCCTTCCTCGAACAGGACATAATGATCCGTCTTGATCATAATAAGCCAAGTAAACATCATTACTTCCATTGCCATCAAAGTCTTTCACTTTTACAGAAAAAGGTCTTTCAGGAGTTGCTTTGAATTTCAAGTTTAACCCTAAATTTCCTGCAATTAAATCTTGATCACCATCTCCATCCATATCAGCAGCAACGATTCTATTCCACCAACCACTTGTATTTTTCATACCTTTTGCAGCGGTTACGTTTTCTAATTTACCTCCATCATTTTGATAAATAGAAATCGGCATCCACTCTCCTACCACAATCAAGTCTTGATCTTTATCTTGATCGATATCCATCCAATGTGCATCAGTTACCATTCCTGGTTTCTCTAATTCAGGAGCCAATTCTTTTGTTTTATTTGTAAATCGACCGTTATCATTGATCAAAATAAAACTTTGAGAAGGATATCCATACTGGTTAGGAACTTGACGTCCTCCAACAAAAAGATCCAAATCTCCATCATTATCAATATCACCTGCCTTTGCGACACCTCCACTAATTTTAATGCTGGGTAGTTTCCCTTTAGTGAAATTTCCTTTCCCATCATTTATATAAATTCGATCTTGTAATTCAGCACTTCCTTCTTTAAATTCATTTCCTCCACTTACTACATAAAGGTCTACATCTTTGTCTCCATCTGCATCAAAAAACAATGCATTTACATCTTCTGATTTTTTATCGCCAGCCCATGTTTGAGATTTATTTTTGGAAAATTGATTATTCGCACCTTGTAAATAAAGTACTCCTGCTTGACCTGCTGCACCTCCTAAATATACAACTTCCAAACCGTCACCATTCACATCTGCAGTAACGCTACATGGGCCAAGATGAGACATTCGATGAGGTAATAAAACCTCAGAAGCGTAGTCATCATATTCATTTTCTCGATGAACATAGTCAAAGCCTGTATTCAAGGTAATGTCCTTGAAAAGTGCAGGTGTAGCTACATCATTATCGTTCGATCCTTTTTCTCCATTGGCTTGTTTTAAAGTCAGTATCTGGTTAACTTTTACATCTGTCATTTCCAGTTGTCTCCCATCTAACCACTCTACTTTTAAACGATCAATCGTCTTAATTTTTCCCAATCCAAAATGAAGAACAGGATCATTGGTAGACAAATATCCTCGATTTGGTGATACTTCCAACAATTGCATTTTATCACCATAATAAATCCAAGCTTTGGCACCATATGATAATCGGTTAGCTCCTTGATCACCTTCTAATTTTAATTTTAAATAACTGTTCCCATTGATTTGGGTAGCTCTATTTTCATAAACAAAAGAAGGGTCATCAATATTACTAGTGACCAAATCCATATCTCCATCATTATCCAAATCTGCATAAATTGCTCCTTGTGTCCAACTCAAATCACCGACGCCAAACTCATCTGCTTGGTCTGTAAAACTTAAATTATTGTTATTAACAAATAGGTAGTTTTTCAACTTTACAGAAGGGGCTAACTTAATAAGTTCTAATGAACTGATACTAGGTTTTTTGCCCTGTGCTCTTGCCACATTTGCCAAAGAATCCATCAATGCATTTCGAGTATTCATGTAGTCTTTATTTCGAGTATCTTTTGGTTGTCCATTAGATACATAAAGATCTTTATCTCCATCATTATCAAAATCTGCAAACAGAGTTGCCCAACTCCAATCGGTTTGTGCTACTCCTGCCATTTGTGCAATTTCACTAAATACACCATTTCCATTATTCAACTGAAGATTGTTAAACATGTATTGGTAATGATATCCGCTATTCGCTAATCCCCAAAATTTTTCAGGGTTCATTCCACTCATATTTGCCTTCGTTCTATAGTTATCGGCAGGCGCCATATCTGCAGAATATAAATCAATCCAACCGTCATTATTAAAATCAGCCAGATCAACTCCCATCGTAAAATTACTGATGTGCCGCATGGCTTTGTTAATTACATTCGTAAAAGTTCCATCTCCATTATTTTGATAATAATAATCAGGTTCTTCATAATCAGAAGCGACATAAATATCAGGCCAACCATCATTATTCAAATCACTAACCGTCGCACTTAATGTGTAATTATAATTAGAAATTCCTGCCTGCTTAGATACATCAGAAAACTTCCCATTTCCTTCATTCCTAAATAGTCGATCCGTATATTTTGATTTATCAGCTTGAGCTTCACTTCCATACTTTACATGACGACTTACAAATGGTTCATTTCCAACATAAAGATCCATATCTCCATCTTTGTCATAATCAAAAAAGTTGACCGCTGTACAATGTCCATTATCATCAATTCCATATTCAGCTGCTTTTTCAGAAAATGTCAAATCCCCGTTATTGATGTAAAGATGATTACGTCTTTTTTCGGGGTCAGATAAGATAAATTTTCCAACATAAAAATCGAGAAATCCATCATTATTTACATCTGCAACAGTTACACCAGTAGACCACGTACCTTTTTTGATTCCTGATTTTTGAGTGATATCTTCAAATTTCATATTACCCTTATTCAGGTACAATTTATCTTCCACCATATTTCCTGCAAAATATAAATCCTGCAATCCATCATTATTAATATCAATAACTGCTACTCCTCCTCCATTGAAAACCACATCCACAAGAATATGATTATAGGTTTCATCTTCATTAATTTGATTATTAAAATCAATTCCAGTTTCATTGACAGAAAGACGCTTAAAAATAGGAGTTGCTTTACCATTTTTATCTTTTGCTGGAATTGGAATGGGAGCCTTATTCTTTTGACAACTTGAAAATATTAAAAGACCTGCTATCATTAGAATAAAAATGAAGGGATTTCGATAATTCATGAGGATTCTAAGTTAAAATGATTTAATAATTACTTTTAATAAATCTACTTCATAGTAAAAACTAGATTTACTTTATATGATAAATTACTAGCAAATGATTAGCCAATTAAGCTAAAAAATTTTATTTCATATATAAAAATCCACAAATTTAAAAAATCGCAAACGATATTAATCACCAAAGAGTAATTTTTAGCTTTATTTTTAACAAAAAACTATATCTTTA
Source organism: uncultured Saprospiraceae bacterium (assembly GCA_905480595.1). GTDB lineage: Bacteria > Bacteroidota > Bacteroidia > Chitinophagales > Saprospiraceae > CAJQQY01. Next base: position 11,133 of record CAJQQY010000303.1, read on the forward strand.
AAAGATCTCTTATAAATAATCTTATATTTTCAACTTAGTACTAAGAATTACTAAAAAGACAACTTGTCCTACCTCTTTTTTTTAGTCCAATCTCCTAAAACCTCTATTTTACTAGCCTATTAACACAATTTAACAAACTTGTCCAAGTTTTGTCCTACCCCTGTCATAGCCTTGTCCATATCAAATTCTTGGGAAATCCAGTTATAACCCTGAAATTTACATTATGGATTACGGACAACGATTAGACGATGAATGAAAAGGAAATAATTCAAATCTTAGATAAAGATTTAAGATACAGCAATTTAAAAGTTGCTTAGGTTTTTACAAAGCATGGAGGATTATAGTTTTTAGGGCAAACAAGAACATAACCAGTTGAAAGCCACATAAAAAAGAATTCATTTAAGAATGTTTTCATTTTTATAACAAACACTCGTTAAAAACTTTTCTCCATGCTTCTTTGACAAACAATGTGCTGATAACAATAGCACTCAAGAATATAGGGTTTTAGTTAGGTTTTTCTCGGCAGAGTGAATTACGTTTTTCTAACTCAAACAAAACCAATAAAGAAATAGAGGAAAATGAGTTCTCGGTCCTACAAACATAGAAGTTACAAAACTAATCACTTTGCCGTTTTTGAAAATAATGTTTTACTAATTTATATATAGGAGATAATGCACCAAACCGTTTTTTACAAAACCAATACTTAGAGAGGCTATCCTGAAACTAACAAACAGACGCATTATCCCAAAACCGAAAAGAGGTTTTTCAAAAATTTCACAAAGGTGAAATATGAAATCCCCTCACACTTTGAAACAACACCAGTCTATTTTCCAATAGACACGCCATGAAAAAGCAAGGAGGGCGATATTCCCAAAATCGTTTCTGGTTTATCCCAAAACAGTTGCGGGGTTATTATTTAAAACTCTAGAAAATCTTTTCCCAAAGACCGTTAGAGTTTCCAAAGCTAACCACTATGTTGCTCCCTTGCCTTTCAAAATTTTAAAGTGAGAGTTAAAAAGACTAGAATATAAGTTGTGCTTTTTTTATAAAAAGATCTTAAAGATCGTGTGATAGGTTGTTTGTCCTGGCAGTTTTATTCTGAATTTTGGAATAATCTGTCAGGATTTTTTTTTAGTTCAACTTATTTGATACTCCCTCACAACCAATTTTCTCCAATCTAAATAACCTTTGATAGCAAG
>CAJQQY010000304.1 GCA_905480595.1 uncultured Saprospiraceae bacterium
GGATGATGCTTTCGCAGCATTGGATCCAGCAGTATTAAATATATTGACAAGTAATGCAGATACAAAATTGAGAAATGCATTATTGTATCACGTTTTAGGAGCAGAAGTATTGTCATCAGATTTATCAGATGGACAAACTGCTACAACACTTTTCGGTCAAGATATCACAGTAACAATTGATGCGAACGGAGGAGTAATGATAAACAATGCGAATGTAGCGATTGCAGATATTCAAACATTGAATGGAGTAGTGCACGTATTGGATGCAGTAATTTTACCACCAAATACAACAGTAGCAGACGTAGTAATTAATAGTGCTGTCCACGAAACATTAGAAGGAGCAGTAGTTGCTGCTGACTTAGCAGGGACATTAAGTGACTTGGCAGGAACGTTTACAGTATTTGCACCAACGGATGATGCTTTCGCAGCATTAGATCCAGCAGTATTAAATATTTTAACAAGTAACGCAGATACAAAATTAAGAAGAGCCTTATTGTATCATGTTTTAGGAGCAGAAGTATTGTCATCAGATTTATCAGATGGGCAAACAGCGACAACACTTTTCGATCAAGATATCACAGTAACAATCGATGCGAACGGAGTAGTAATGATAAACAATGCGAATGTGGCGATTGCAGATATTCAAACATTGAATGGAGTTGTACACGTATTAGATGCGGTAATTTTACCACCAAATACAACAGTAGCAGACGTAGTAATTAATAGCCCAGATCATACAACATTGGAAACAGCAGTTGTAGAGGCAGAATTAGCTGGAGCATTGAGTGACTTGTCAGCAGACTATACAGTCTTCGCTCCAAATGATGACGCTTTTGCACCAGTTGATGTAGCAACATTATTAATGGATCCAACAGGTGATTTACAAAAAATTCTTCAGTATCACGTTTTGACTTCAGAAGTTTTCTCTACAGATTTAACTGATGGTCAAGTTGCAACAACACTTTTAGGGCAAGATATTACAGTAGGAATTGATGCAAATGGAGCAGTAACAATCAATGGAAATGCATTGGTAATTGCAGCTGATATTACAACATTAAATGGAGTAGTGCATGTATTAAACAATGTACTTTTACCAGACTTGACAAGTGTAAAAGATTTGGGTAAAGTAAACTTAAGTATTTTTCCAAACCCAGCGACTGACTTCATTACTGTTGATTTACCAACTGAAATGATTGATCAAAATGTTGAAATTCAATTGATCGGAACTCAAGGAAATGTGTTGCAAACATGGAGAACAAATGATGTAAATCCATCATTAGATGTTACTAGTTACTCAACAGGTACATATTTCATCTTACTAAGAACAGATAAAAACTATGCAATTAGTACAGTTGTTATCAAATAAGAAGAACTCGTTTTTCAGTTAATATAGTTAATTAATCTATGCACGAACTGCCAGCTCAAATGAGTTGGCAGTTTTTTTTTCACACAGAAAGTAAAAAACCTAATGTTACTACTAATAAAAGGAGGGTAAGTAATCCTGATAAAACTCCTCGGAAAAGTTGCTTTCTTTCTTCACCCTTCAAAACAAATGCGAAAACTACAAGAAAGAAAATACCAATAGTAATTAAAATACCAATCAAAAAACCGATTTTATAATATAGTTTAAGGTTATTATTTTGACGAGCTATTTTTCTTGCTTGTTTTATCTTTTCATCATCTTCTATCACTTCTTCAGTTCCATCAGCATATTTAATCATGGAGATATCTTCTTTGAGGATAGTATGAGTAGGACCATTTTGAAAATCACATTTTTTATATCTAATTCTTTCTCTTCCAATTTTTACGATTACAACATCTAGTTTTTCTCCATTAGATTTAATAATTCGAGCACAATCAGAAAAATCTAATCTTAATTTTTTCATCATTTTCCCAACTCGCTTTTTCATGATCCGTTCGGTCATACGAGCGAAAAATTTCTTTTTCTTCTTTTTAGGTTTAACAGATTCTTCGGTTGGAGTCTTTGGATTAATAAAATCAACTGGAGTGGCAGCCATATTTTGAGGAGAAATAAAAGTCCATAGAAAGATGAATAGCCATATTTTTTTCATGCTAGATTTTTTTAATTAAATAGAAAATACTTTCATCTGGAATAATTCAATTCCCTTTTTAACCCATCTCACCTAAGAAATATAAAGGCATATAAACCTGTGCTTATATGCCCTTATATTTCTTATTTGGTTTTAAAAAAAGGTTTAATCATTATAAATAACTATACGTTATTTTAAATCCTTCAATAAACTCTGCGCTTTTTCAAAAAGTACTTTTTCGGACTCAGGTACTTGATTTAAATATATTTTCGCTTTTTCAAAATCCTTCTTTTTCAAATAGGAGAGTGCCAAATACCAAGTGCCATAATTTTTTAAAGCAGAATTTCCCCAATCTATTACTTCAAAAATTGAAATCGCCTCCTCTGTTTTCCCAATTTCCAACGCACTTATTCCAAGTGCTAATTGGACTTTTGGGTCCTGAGGATTTTCTTGAAAATATATTGTTAGATTTTCGAAGGCAACTGCATAATCTTTTTGATTAAAAGCAGTTTCCGCTTTTGTTGCTGTATTATTTCCTGTACTTTTTTCAGTTAGAGAAATAGGTTGGTGCGAAGCATATTGTTGATACAAATCTTGTGATTGAAAAGGATTAAACATAACCAAGATCGCAGCAATTGCTACAGTCGCAATTAAACCCATCAACCACCGATTCCGATTTTTATTTCTATTAATTGGAATGACTTTATCCTCTTCTTCATTTTTCTCCTCTACGAAAAAATCCTTTCCAATCGATTGTAATTTAGATTCAAGTTCAGGCTGATTCCGATCTTTTTCTAAAAAAATATTCATGCTTTTTTGCAAGGTATATTCTTCAGAAAATGTAGCATCTTCTTTTAGGCGGGATTTGAAGTCCTTTACTTCCTCCTCATTCAACTCACCATTGAGATATTTTTCAATTAATATGTAATTATCTTTTTCCATAGGATTTTAGTTTTAAGAATGATACAAATTTTTCCAACGTTCCACGCAGGCATTTTTTCTACGATAAACCGTATTGACATCATTCATTGCTAACTGTACTGCAATATCCTTAGAAGAGATTCCTTCGGAAACAGCACGTAACAATTTTTGACAAAGCTCACTTAGTTTTTCGAAAGCAGCATTTAAATTATTTTGCCTGATTTCTTCTTCTTCGATTTGCTCAATCGCCGATGCGGTAGGTTGTTCAGAATTATATCGTTCCTTTTCCAAAATTCTTACCTCCGACTCTTTAGTTTTTTTTCGTATTTGATCAATCCATTTGTTTTTGCAAATCTGAAAAATCAATCCACCAATCGGGTAGGAGAGGACAAAGTCTGGATCGCACGCCTTATTATAAAGTGCAATCAATGCTTCTTGAAAAATATCCTTCGCATCAGACATACTTCCATTATTCTTTTTCACCCAACTAACTACTTGTGGCGAAAACTTACTATACAATTCTTTGAGGAGCAAATTATCCCCCTTTCGAAGTGCTATAAGATATTGATGATCTTCATGTGCATTCATGATGGCAAGATAAAAAAATCATTCAATTTTTTTAAAATAAAATCAAGTACAAATCATTGTCAATCAATCAATTAAATAGGTGGATTTATTTTATTCGAAAAAATAAAAACAAAAAAGGTAAGATTTTTAAATCCTCACGATAGGGTAGTGTAATCAATCAGAACATTACTTTTCAAACTTTTTAAAAATTTAAATTACCATGAAAAATCTATTTAGTCTTTTAATAATTGCTCTCCTATTCTTTTCATCTAGTTGTAAAAAAGAAAAAATAAAATTAGATGTCAACTTCGAACCTAACACAACCACCGACTATAAAAATGACGGGCCATTAAGTAAAGTAACTAAAATTTGTGATGTCTTAAGTTTTGATGACGAAGCACATTTTAGAGATGTTTACAATCATTTAGAAAGTCGATATGATGCAAATGAAGCAACAGATTCGACAGCAAGTTTAGATGCATTTGAAAATGAATTGAATTTTGAAAGCCGTCGAACTTTTGTCAACGATTGGGAAACCAATATGGAAGATAGTGGAATTCCCATTGACGAAACGAACGATATCGACACCATCTTTTTTGAAGATGATATTTTGAAAACCATGCTCAACCCCAATGCCATTATGAAAATTGGAGACGATGCAGTTTTAATGATTGATGATTGTTTGTGGATTCGAGTGCCATTTCAAGATTGTCAAGGTGTAAAATTGTTAGAACAATTTTCACAAATGTTATCTAAGCCAGGCAGAGAAGCTCAAGAAGCTGCTATGGAATTTGCCATCCAAAATAATATTGAGCTTCAAGATCTATGTCCTTTACCTCCTGGGTCAAGATCAAGTGGATGTGGTTTCCAAATTGATTTCACCTTTACAGACCCAGTTATCAATCCTTCGACAGGTCGCTTTGAATTTACTTTGACAGATTTAACGCATGATTATTTGACTAATTCTCAATTAAGAAAATGGAAAATTATTGGTGACAATAGTTTAGATACAATGGTTTCAAAATTTGAAACATTCTTTGGTGGACAATCTTCGGGAGCAGAATCACCAACGGTAAGTGTACCAAGTGATGCCGACTACATTATTATTAGATTGAGAAAAAGGAGTCTTCGACCTTACTGTACTGAATACATTGATAAGAAAATTTATTTAGCATGTCCTTCTCCAGATTGGAATTATGTGGACATGTACACGGTACAATTTATTACTAGAAATCATTCTCCAGGGATGTCTACTGATTGGATTTTTGGAGATGGAAATACTTCGACCGCTACCAATCCTTCACATACTTATAGTGTAAGTTGTTTGGAAAATTTCAATGCCAGTTTTAATGTTTATTCAGCGGCAGGTGGAACTTGTCAAGTAGAATTTCCAGTAATTCCTATCAGCGTTGGACCAAAAGACAAATATATCAAACACAAAAAAGCGAAAGGTTGGAAAGTTGTTGGAGGTGAAAAATTTAAGTGGATGATTAAAGCAAATGGGACACCAAGCATCTTAGGAATCGATTTAGGTTTTGGAAAAGTAAAAGGCAAAATCAAGTACAAAAAGAAAAACGGAAGTGGTAAGTGGAAAAAGAAAAAAACCAACTTAACTATCCGATTTGAAAATAATATTTATGAAGTAAGTAACTGTTCAATATTAAATGACTTAGCAGCAGTATCAAGTCCAAAAATAGTGTCGAACAAAAAGAAAACGAAAAATAAATATAAGACTTCAACACCATTTAGAATTTACCTAGACGACCCAGTTCAAGCCTATTTTCAAGCAGGCGGAATAAGTTGCACATTCGATGTATTCGATTAAATAACACGTGGTGGTCTACTTCAACAGACCTAAAAAAGAATGCAAAATTATTTCTTAAAAAGCCAAGTAAGTAGTTGACTATCAATGAATTAAAAATAGTTAATAGTCAGCTACTTACACTCTCAAAAGTTTTTTTTTCAAAAAAAAGAAAGAAAAAGGTAAGAAAACAAAATCCCCACGATAGTAAAGTGTATTCAAAAGCGAATACAAAATTTAGAAAACCTTCAAAAAACTTTTTTCAAAAAAAAACAAAATGAAGGGTAAGAAATCTAAAACCCTACGATAGTAGGATGTACACAACAATAAACACAACATTTTAGAAAACATATTTAAACATTTTAAAAAAATAATTACCATGAAAAATCTATTAAATCTTTTAGCAATTACAATTTTATTCTTTGCAACTTCTTGTCAAAAAGAAGAAACTACCCCAACAACATTTCCAGAAAATCCATACAATAATGTTGGAGAAGAACACAACCAAATGGTAGGCGATTTTATGATTGCTCATGAAGCGCTATTATCAGACATGCAAGAGCCAATGGAAAAGGAAATCTTCATTTTTGAAAATATCTTAACTGAAAATGGACTTGATTTTAGAAACTATCAAGATGCAAAAGAGCAACTTCAATTGCAACCAACTCAAGTTTTGGCAGGTTATGATTTTACGAAATTTGATGAAATTTTTGCGAATACTCCGATGTCTGATTTAGGAAAAACTACTTTGAATAATGCTTTAGTTAAGTTGATAGAAATCGACGGAAGAACTCCTGAAGGTTTAGCAAAAGTTAAAGAAGAAATTAGAAAAATTGAAATCACTTTTATCGAAGGGTTCGAAGGAACTGCTGATTATAAACCAGCCATGACCTACATCGCAGTATTAAAAAAATCTGCTCAATTTTGGACTGATAATCTAACCGGAGGTAATCCTCCAACCAAAGCAAAATGGTGGCAAACACTTTTAGCAGATGCAGCAGGTGCAATTATCGGAGGAGTAATTGGAGGAGGAACAGCGGTTCCATTGGCAGCGGGTTTTTCTATAGCAGTAAGTAAATAATAATAATTTTCCCATGATCAATTGAAAGACGACAAATGTAATCCTGAATTCCTAGCAAGGTGTTAACTCGATAGAGTTAGCACCTTTTTTTGAAAAAAAACTAAGGATAGGGTAAGGATATTAAAAAAATAACGATAGGAAGTTGTAGGAGAATTTTGGAATTATGCCCATATTGCTTACAGCAATAAAAAATAAGGAATCCAAAGTTCGAATCGATTTTATAAATGAAAAACAATTGAAAATGAAACAGCTGATTTTACTTTTTCTATTTTTGTTAATGTATTGTTACACCGTTCAAAGTCAAACGATAATTAACGGGCAAGCTTACACATTTGATGATCAAGATTTAGATGGTTGGACCTCTGAAAATTTATCTTCCATCAATTTTGGAAATTGGCAATGGAAAGAAAATGGGAAAGCCGATGGCGGAACTTATTGGAATAATCGAGATTCGATTCGTTCTACATCCTTAGGTGGAGCGGCTGTTTATGATAGTGATGGTTTGTTTTCTGCTGGAATTGGAGATCCTTCTTTGCCCGTAGAAGTGGCATTAAATTCTCCTGTTCTAAATTTTTCAGGAGAGCCAAATGTCTATTTAAAATTCAATCAATATTATCGAAACTATCAAACGGATACTCGTGTTGAAGTTTCGATTGACAACGGAATAACTTGGACCATTTTCAATATCAATGATAATGTAAATCAAAATATTGAGACTTCTTCAGGAGATTATAAAGTGATTGATATTTCTTCGGTTGCTGGAGGTGTAGGAGAGGCTTTGGTTCGGTTTGTATTTTCGGGAGATTACTATTTTTGGATTTTGGATGATGTGGAATTTTGGGATGGTTATCCTTATCCAGAGACTTTTCCAGAATATGTAGGAGATAGTTTGGTGATGTTTAATGTTGCTTATGAAGTAGATGATTCTGCTTGGCCATATCGACCAAATGAGATGGTGGTTCAATTTAAAGAAGGAACTCCATTTATGAGAAAAGAGGAATTGCGAGATTCATTTGGGGTAGTACTTTTTGATTCCTGTGTTTGTAATCGATTAGAATTGTGGAGGTTGGGAGATGATGTTTTTTCCGGAGGAGATACCTTGTCTAATTTTGGAGGGAGCATTGGAATTTTGGAAAGGTTAAAAGGATCAAAGAGTAAATCAGAAATTGATGGCTCAGACTTTAATAGGCTGAATTACAATGAGTTAAAGGATTCTGTTATTGTACCAAATCAGAAGCTTCAGACTATCCCCTCAAATGCATCAACGCCTGCTGCTGATGCAACTTTAGTCGCAGTACTTGATACAGGAATTGATTATAATCATTCAAGTTTTGATAGTTTTATAGCACTCAATGATGATGATTTAGGAAATGATACAGACGATGATGGAAATTGTCAGAAGGATGACCCTGTCGGTTGGAATTTTGTCAATAACAATAATAATGCATTCGATAATCATGGACATGGAACACACGTTGCAGGTATAATTCTAAACAATTTAGCTGCATATAATTTCAATAATTGTGATATAAAAATAGTGCCTTATAAAACTCATAATTATCAAGGCATTAGTGATTTATTTGCTGTGACTTGCGCAACTTACCAAGCTTTGGAAGATGAAGTTTCAGTTATCAATGACAGTTGGGGTTTCTATGGAGACTCTAGTATTATTTTAAGTAATGCAATTGATACTGTTAGTAGTTATGATATTTTAGTCATTGCAGCTTCAGGAAATGATACCCTTGATTTAAATGATTATCAACAATTTCCAGCCTGCTATTTTAATGAAAATATAATAACAGTTGGAGCACATGACACTACATTTATTGATGTTAGTTTTTATGATACGATAGTTGCTCCTTTTTCGAATTTCAGTCCCAATTATGTTGATATATTAGCACCTGGGAGTGAAATTTTAAGTACACTTCCAGGAAATCAAATGGGAGCCAAGAATGGAACATCTATGGCAACACCTGCTGTTTCAGCTGTAGCTGCAATTTTTTATTGTGATGGAGTTTCAGATTTTCAGGCAGTAAAAGATAGTGTACTAAACTGTTCAAAAGATCATAATGATTTAACTGCAATAGCAATGGATGGGAATGTTTTATATTTTGATGCAGCATGTTTAACAACTGTTGGAAATTTTGAGTTGGAAAACGATTTTCAATATTCAATTTATCCTAATCCTGCCAATGAGCGTATTTATATTTCTCCAAATCAGAAAATGGAGGATGTCAAGATTCAATTAATTAATATGTCAGGACAAGCAGTTTTCCAAAAAGAAATAAATTATTGGGAGGCTAAATCAATTCAACAATTTGATGTAAAAAAACTTCCATCGGGAATTTATTTTTTTAAAATCCAATTCAGTAGTTATATTTGGACTTATAAAATAATAAAAACCTAAAATAATATAATGTTGAAATTTAAAAAAATAATAGGGATGCTGATCTTAAATTCAGCATCCCTATTTTTATGGTCTCAATGTCCAAAAGATTTAAATGTAAGTTCAACTTTAAAAACGAATGATATTGATGAAGTGATGAGGCTGACAGGTCAATTGGAAAATTGCCCGAATCAACAAGATTCATTAGCACTTAGTTTTCATAAATTAGGTACATTATTTTATTCACAAACTGATGAACTAGATTCTGCTATTTTATTTACAGAAAAAGCACTTGATCTTCGACAACGACTTTTCTCTAAAAATCCAACTATTGATTTAGGAAAATCATATCATAATTTAGGTGTCTTTTATGCTGAATTAAGGAAAAATAAAATTGCTCAAAAGCAATTGGAAAATGCTATTGAAGTTTATAAAGATTTAAATGAATCCAGATTACTTCGAAGTTACCTTGAGTTAGCAAATGTTCATCGATCAATAGGGGAGTATGAAATTGCTGAAAAATATTTTAATTTGATTATCCCTTTAGCAAAAAAGCTCGAGGATGATTATAGGTTGGCGAGCGCTTTATCAGATTATGGGTGGTTGTTAAATGTAAAAAAAGAATATTTAAAAGCTAGTCAGTATTTAGAACAATCTAAAGTAATATTTAAATTAGAAGATAGTCTAGAAAATTTGGCAGCTTGCTACAGTAACCTGAGTATTTCATATTATAACTTAGATGAACCCACAAAATCAATTTCTAATCTCAAAAAAGCAATAAAGATTATTGAAGAATTTGATGATTGTGAAGAGATTGCCAAATTAAATAATAATTTAGGGACGAGCTATCAAAAGAATAAGCAAGATCAATTGGCACTTACTACTTTAAAAAAGGGATTATCTATTGCTAAATCTTGTAATTCCAAAGAAATCATCGCCCAAAGTCACGATAATCTTGGAGAATATTATTTAGCCCAAAAAGACTACAAAAAAGCCCTTTCCCATTTTCAAAAAGCCATTCAAACGCTACTTCCAAGATTCCAACGAAATGAAGATTGGCATAATCCAACAAAGATGGATATTGAATTAGCATTCAATAAAATTGACCTTTTAGTTTATCTAGGCGATAAAGCAAAAACACTTCGTCTCCTTTCTCAAGCTGAAGATGACCTAAAATATCTAACCTCATCACTCCAAGTTTTCGAACTCGGAGATGTCGTCATTGACCAACTTCGAAAAGAACATCAAGATCAAGACACTAAACTTTTTTGGAGAAAAGAAGCGATTCCATTTTATGAAAATGCGATCGAAGTCTGCTACGAAATGCAAAATGTAGAAAAGGCCTTTTTCTTTTTTGAAAAAAGTAAAGCGATACTTTTACTCGAAGCTTTGCAAACTTCAGATGCCTTGGAGTTGATTCCTGATAGTTTGAAAAATCAAATTTTAACACTCCAGCAAGATTTGTTAAAAATAAAAGAGGATTTGGAAAACACTAATTCCGCAGGTGCTGAAAGAGAAAGTATCATTAGAGAATTGGTTGGGAAGCAAGCGGAATTTGAATTCGAGATTGATCAATTGGAAAAAGATTACCCCAAATTTTATGAGGTGAAATTTGGAACAAAAGTACTTTCGCTTGTCGATGCGCAAAATGAATTTTCCAATTCAGATGGAAAAAATGTGATTCATTTTTTCTATGGAGAAAAAAATATTTTTGCAATAACAATGTATTTACAAAATGCAAAATTACATCAACTTGGCACAACTTCCTCCATCGAAAAAGAGATTAGAAAACTGCTTTCCTTTTTCGAGAAATCTTCAAATATTGAAAATGCACCAAATGATTTTTTGCAACAATCAAAAAGAGTTTATGACATTTTAATCGCTCCATTGGCTATTGAAAGGGGAGAAGAAGTGGTGATTTTCCCAGATGGTGCTTTGGCTTATTTACCTTTTGAAGCGTTGGTAGCAAATGAATCCAACGATATAGCTTCAGCGGATTATTTAATTAAACTTCATGCAATTCACTACGGTTATTCCGCAACGATTTTTTCCAAATTAAATAAAAATACGAATCAATTTACTGAAAATGCTATTGCAGCCTTTGCGCCTTTTGCAGATGGTTCTGTCAATTCAAAATATGCAGCTCTTGCTTTTAGTCAAGATGAATTGGGAGAGATTAGCGAACAAATAGGTGGTGTTTTTCTAAAAAACCAAGAAGCCACCAAGCAATACTTTTTAGAAAATAGTAATGAATTTTCTGTTTTACATTTATCCACTCATGCCTTTTCTTCGGCGACGGAAAGCAAACCACATATAGTTTTTGCTGATACATCTTTGTTCCTTTCTGAATTGTATGGTCTAGAAATTCCTGCGGACTTGGTCGTGTTGAGTGCGTGTCAATCGAATATTGGGAAGTTGTCCCCAGGGGAAGGAGTGATGAGTTTGGGAAGAGGATTTACCTTTGCAGGTTCGAAAAGTTTAGTGTCGAGTTTATGGAATGTGAATGCGGTTTCGACGAGTACGATCTTGTCTGGGTTTTATAAAAATTTGCAGTTGGATGTTTCAAAATATGAATCATTGCATGCTGCGAAATTAGCCTATTTGGAAAATGAAAATATTCCAAGTTATGAACGATCTCCATATTACTGGGCAGGTTTGATTTATTACGGAGATGATGGAGGAGTGATTTTAAAAGGAAAATCTACTAATAATTTTTATGCACTTTTGGCATTAGGTGGAATATGTTTTCTGATTGGTTTTTACTTTTTTCGAAGTAAGTAGAGAGGATTTCTTTCTCTACCTTTATACAAAAATATAAGAAGATGAAGATTCTACTCTGCATAATTTCAATTATTATGTTTTTTAATTTTCCAATTATTGGTCAATCCGATATGTGGGAACATGCCTATACTGATGTTGAGATAAATTTTTCTACCACGGATGTTACTATTGGATTAGGAGCTGGATACAAAATTAATCGTTTTGCAGGGATAGGACTTAAGTTTGAAAAATCAATTGAGGCCGATAACACAAATATTCTAAGTCTTAATTTTCGTGGGACAAATTTTAAACCTGGTGATCGTTGGGGATATTATTACACAGCCTCTTTAGGTAAAGGATTTGGTAATTATAAATTTAATCACCTAGATTTAACTCTGGGGATTAGGTATGAGCGACTAGGAATTGGTCTTGGGTTTTATGATAATAATTTGAATTTAAAAATTAGCCATTTACTTGGTGATTTTAAAGGACGAGGAACATTGCTAGGCAAAGTATTTTTCCCTACACCTAAAAAGCGAGATGGTAAAAGTAATGATGATGCTTCTACCGATAATTCTAATAAAAAAAGACCTTCTTATTTTCATCTTTTACTCGGGAAGGGATCTGTGAATGACCATTCTGTATATAAAAGATTTAACCGTGAAGTAATCATGTTTAATCTAGGAGGAGGAGTACAGATAAATAATTATTTAGGATATGGTGTGTCACTTCGTAGTGGATCGTCTCTTAACCCTAATGGAGATAATCTTAGTTTTCTTGCCATTGGTGCTAATTTTAATGGATACCCCAATATTTTTTTCTATAATATCACACTTGGCTCGGTGTTGAATTATTCATTAGTTAATGATGGTGAATTTCCTGGGTTTATATTTGAAGACACTAAAGGCATTCCTCTCTTTTTTGAAATCAAAGGAGGGATACGCTTATTTCGTAAAGTTTCCTTTGGTATGGGATACTTCACTACTTCTAAAATTAGAGGCAACTATAGGCAATATGATGAACCGAGGGGGAGTAATATTTTAATTATTGATGAAGAACGGAGGTCATCATTTTCAGGAATACAGTTTTTTATTGGAGTGGCAATTTGATCCTTATTTTAACTAACTTCATTCAATTTATTCTCGAAGAGTGGTTGTAATTTTCCCAATATTTTTTTCTTCAAAAAAAGCTACTAAACTTAAGACGAATTGGAGAATTCGGGAACGAGGACTTTGAATAATTTTATTGAAAGCAGCCACCGTATTGTCAGTTGTTTCAATCAAGGTATTTTTTGCATTGTCATTAAATTCGACTGTTGCAATTCCATTGGCAAATTCCCAAGCAAATTGTCTTGA
>CAJQQY010000305.1 GCA_905480595.1 uncultured Saprospiraceae bacterium
TCAAAACTATAGGTCATTCCATTGCCATCATCTGTTACTCCTGAGCCACTATAAATACCTCCTGTTGGAGAGCCACCACTTAATCCAGTTTGAACACCTGCGTTAACACATAAATCATTAAGTGCAATAAAAGATAAACAACCGGCAGTACCAGTTGCAAAAACTTCAATATCATCTGTTGCTGGAATTCCACTTTCTGTATAAGTCAAAATATGTACTCCAACACCTGCTCCTGCAGGGTCAAAACTATAGGTCATTCCATTGCCATCATCAGTTACTCCTGGGCCACTATATACTCCTCCTGTTGGAGAGCCGCCCGAAAGACCAGTCTGGACTCCATTGTCGATACAAATATCTGCTGGCGCTGTAAAAGTAACAGAGGAAGCAATACTTTCTCCACAAACTTTTAACGAGGTTTCTGCTCCTGAACTACAGCCTACTCCAAGAACATTACTAACAAAAATCAAACAATTATCTGCTCCATTTCCCATAATGACAGTCCCAGTTAAATCACCTGTCAAAGGACCTGATATTAACGTTCCAGTCAAACCACTTCCTGAAGCTCCTTCATAAACTGATAAGTTATTTCCAAAACCTGACGTATAAGTTCCTTGCGTAATAGTTGCTTGTGCTGCCATTCCTGCAGAAGGACATACTTCAAAAATCACAAGATTTACTTCAGATGGACTACTACAATGGAAAAAACTCGTTTGGCCTACTGGACAACCACATGCCGCTAATACTTCAACCATATCAGATGCAGAATTCATACAAGTGCTAGATTCTGTATATGTTATGGTATGTACTCCTAAACCAGCCGCCGCAGGATCGAAAGTATAGGTCCCATTGCCATTATCTGTTACACCTGGCCCTGAATATACACCACCTGCAGGAGAACCACCACCAAGTCCAGTTTGGACCCCTGCATCAATACACAAATCCGCTAGCGCGGTAAAAGTTGTTGTTGGTAAAGCAAAAACTTCCACATCATCAGTTGCTGCACCACCATTGGTATAAATTAATATATGAGTTCCTATCCCAGCTGCTGCTGGATCAAAACTATAGGTCATTCCATTGCCATCATCTGTTACTCCTGGTCCACTATAAACTCCTCCTGTTGGAGAGCCACCGCTTAATCCAGTTTGCACTCCTTCGTTTACGCAGAGATCAGCCAAAGCTGTAAACGTTACCGTTGTCCCCGCAAGACTTTCACTACATACTTCCGTTTCCGTATCAAATCCTTCGGCACAACTAAAAATACCAGGGGTACTTGTAAAAACAAAGATTAGGCATAAATCTGCTGCGGTTGCTGTAATAACAGTACCACTAATATCTCCATTGATAGGACCAGAGACCACATTACCACTAGTTCCTGTACCTGAAGCACCTTCATATACCGTTAGATTGATCAGCGCTGGAGGAATGCCTGGAACTGCAGAACCAAGGGTTCCTGCAGTAATCGTCGATTGTGCTATTTCCCCAGAATTTGGACAAAATTCAAAACCAACAACATTGCTGTTTGATTGAGAAAGACAAAAGGCATTATAGGTCTGTCCTGAAGGACATTGCCCATTAAGAATATTGGGCAAAACGAATAAAAGAAGTACAAATAAAAAAGTGTAAAGTCCAGTAGAATTTCTCATTTATCAATGGGATTACATTTGTTAAAAATCAAATACTAGCAAACCTTTTGGTGGAAAGTTTTAATTAAAAACAGTCCATCAAAAGGTTTGAATCTAAATGATGATAAGATGGATAAAGCGAAAATCACTCTAACCAAAATTTTATATTATTAAGAAGGTTTTGGGAGGGAGAATTTAATCCTTATAAGAATAAAGGATTATTGGTAATAATTATTAAATAGATGATATCTAATATCCTTTAAAATTACTTTTTTTTAACCAAAGAAACAATTTAATCAAAGAATTTATAAACATACATTTATTTTGAATATAACAGGGATTTAGAAATTGTTATCTAATAATTTTTATAGGGCGAGGTCTTTTATTAATTTTAATAAAAAAGTTTTATGTTTTACTTTTAAACCAAAGACTTTATAAGTCATAAAAATGATCAATGGAATATTGAAGCATATAGCCTCTCTGGACAGATCGTATGCCAATCATCTTATCAATTGACGGAGGGGGTAAATTCTCTAAAATTAGATTTTTCTGAATTTGGAACTGGACTATATTTTGTGAAGTTTGAAAATAATACTAGGATAATATATCGAAAATTATCAGTTAATGGTCAGTCTTAAAATTACCCTTCGAAAATATTATTTTTTGGGACTTCATTTTTAGTTTTATCTACAAGGCTGTTTTTATTTATTGAAGAGAATAGATACAAATTTTAATTCTCCGTGTACTGTATTACATATTCTCGATTAGTTTTTAAGTCTTCCATTTTTTGAACTTGTCCATTTGTCCACCGTATTTCAAGACTATAAGTTTTTAACTTACCTAAACCAAAATGACAAGTTTTAGGATGAACGGATAAGTATCCTGTGGTACTATGGATCTCTTTCCAAAGTTGATCCCCAGCAGCAGTTGTCAAAATAATAGTAGCCCCAATTGCGTCTTTGGAAATTTGTTTTGTTGGGTCACCTACCAGTTTGATGCTAGCCCAATTATTAGCATGTTGCTCCGCATTGTTTCGGAATAATCTTGCTTTACCCGTATAATCATTCACGACAACATCCAAGTCACCATCATTATCCATGTCTAAATAAGCGGCACTTCGCGAAGTACCAGAATAATCCAATCCTCCCGAATTTGTGGTCACTTCTAAAGACCCATTATTATTTTCAAATAAAACATTAGGTTCTTCATTACTATCTGCAACACTAACATCTTTTTCTTCACCATCTGGGCTTCGGTAATATTCGTTGTCATTGCTGTACACACTATATTGATTCATACCCGTGAGGCAGTATAAATCTTCATCGCCATCATTGTCAAAATCAAAAAAGTCTGCATCCCAGGACCAACCCGTTGCTGAATAACCTCTCCCAATAGCCTTGGATTTGGAAAAAGTAATTTTCCCTTTTTTATCTACATTAGAAATAAAAAGATCATTTGCTTCTACCACTCGCATCGTACTTAGTGATTTTGGGTCAAAATGAACAGGAGTGTCTTCATTTGGAAGAACATACTTATCATCTTTTTCCATCACCACAATATTGGATATATAAAAATCAGGACGAAGGTCTCGATTCAAATCCCCAATCCCCACATTCATGGTATAGGAAGGTTTGTCAGTACCCATTGCAACACTCGCATCCTCAAACGTTCCATCGTGATTATTGAGGTAATAAGAATTAGTCCCAAAATCATTTCCGACAATAAGATCTTGCCAACCATCTCCATTGATATCTGCATGCCCCACCGCTTGTGTCCAGCCAGTATTTTGCACCCCAGAATTTTCAGAGACTTCTTCAAATTTAAAATTACCTAGATTTCGAAAAAGCTTATTCGATCCGCCATTGGTATTGTGGCGTTTTAAGGTTGGAAATTGTCCTTTAAGATAGTTTCCAAAATATCCAATGTACAGATCTGGTAACCCATCATTATCATAATCGATAGAAGTAGAAGCACCGCCAATTAAACCTTCGCCACCAAGTTTCGCCTGCTCTGTCATATCTTCAAAAGTTCCATCTCCCCTATTCCGAAATATCCGATGATTATCATTGGCATAAGAAATAAAAATATCTTGCCATCCATCATTGTCAAAATCTAGAATGATCGGTTGCCGAGGTTCGCCATAATTACCATCAGGTCTTTTCCAATTGATGCCTGCCTGGTCAGTTATGTCAATAAACTGTTTTCCATTTTCATTTTTAAACAGGCGATTGCCCCGACCTCCAAGGAGTAATATATCAACCCAGCCATCATTATCAATATCTTCTGCTGCAACTCCTCCTCCTCCAAATGCAGGTGGTATCGCTAGTCGTGCGAGATTTTCATCTTCTTTGACCACGTAGCCTCTAATGGTTCTATTTAACCAATCAGAATTTCGATGCTCAAAATTTAATCCCAACTCTTTAGAAACTTCAGAGAAAGGATTCTCTTTAGATTGATTTTCAGAAGGTTGAACGGAAATTATTTTTGGTTCAGGAATATTGGTTGGCTTATTTTGGTTTACATTTAATTTTTTCTGAAAAGTCAATAGCGCATTTTCAAAGTGTTGAATTTCCATCACTTTATGATTTTGTGCTGTTGCATCCATTCCTCCTAACCTAAATATAACAACTGCAAATTGTGCGATCCCTTCAACCATTAATTCTAATGCAAATGGATCAGGTGATGATTTCAAATCATTTGCCCGATCATCCAACGCATACTTTAAATATTGCCAATGTAATCCACTATCTCTGAAGGCATCTAAATCGTAAGCTTCAATAACAATTTGATCTTTTTTGGGTAGATTAGGAAAGTAGGTAACATCCTCAAATTGATTAATCGTATGGGGCAGAAATGCCTGAATCGCTTCATGAATTTCTTTATATTCAATTGTGGATTTGTTTTGTTGCAAAGCCAGCGTCTCTGCATAATTTAATAATTCTGAACTGAATTGAATCATTAAATTGGTATAAAAATTAGTCAGGTCTTTGGTGGTATTTGGATCAGTTGGCCAAGGTTTTTTGGAAAAATAAACTTGGATGTTTCGAAGGAAAACAGCTTGGTTGATGTTGTTGTAATTTTGGTAAGCTGTTAATTTTTGACTGATAATTTTATACAAAAGGTCTTTATGAATAACCTTTGTTTTTTGATTAGAAATTGATGACGTAGATCTTGATTTGAGATCATTAAACAATATTTTCACCGCGCTATTTAAATGCTTTTCTTCGATTTGAAACTGGTTGTCTTTTCGAGCTAATTGATCCGATTCTTGAAGTAATGCTAATACAGCTAAGTCAACACTTTTTTTAAAGGATGCCATGATCTCATCATTCAGCGGTGCTAGTTTTTCTGTTTCAAAAAGGAAAGATTGTTGCACCGAAAGAATTGCTCTTAGCGCATAAGCTACTGAGCTATATTGTCTAAAATCTCTTGAAGTGATAGAGACTTTATGCCCATTTTGAAAAGATAAATCAATTCCAGAATCGTCCTGATAATATTTGAAATATTTTTTCTCTACTTCATTGAATAAAGCCAATTCATTGGTTCCATTTTTATTTTCATTATAAGCTTTTGTATAATCTAACCATAATGTTTTGACGTAAGTTTTTTGAAACTCAATTCGTTTATTTCGAGCCTCAAAACTAAGTGGCGTTCCATATAAAAAATCTTCCAATCGAGACGCTGTGGCGTGACATTTAGGATCTCTTTGATTTTCCAACTCTCCTATTTTTCCAATTATTGGTTGAAAACGTAGCGTATCTTGAGCCGCTAAATGATTAGGTTTGAAAAGAGAAATAAAGAAAAACAACATAAAAATAAAGAAGACTTTCATAGGGATGATCATTTTAAATTGGAGAATGTTCATATAAATTTCAGAAGTGTTATAGGTTAGGTCAAAGATAGGAAGCCTTTTAATAAAATGTTTTATTTATAAAGACAAGTTTCTTGTAATTGCTGCCCAAAAACCAATCCAAAAGGTAAAAGAAAACCCCGAATTTTGAAGACTCAAAATTCGGGATTCTTTTTATTAAATTAAAAAATTCTTCAGCATTGGATCATTTACTGAGTTTTGATCATCACTTTAGAATCTATAATTTTTCCTTGTACAAGAAGTGTATATACAAAAGTACCATTAGCCATGGTTTCAGAATCCACTTCTATTTTTCCATATCCAGCATCTTTAATTTGAATAGCGCTTAACACGTCTCCTTTGATCGTGCTGATTCGGATTTCCACATTTTCTAGTCCATTTGGAATAAAATATCGGAGATCTGAAGATCCAACAAAAGGATTTGGTGCATTTTGTAAAAGATAAGCATCATTGGCAGAAAGACCAAGTGAAGCACTTGAACAACAGTTATTCAGGCTTTCGCGAATCACCTTGTTTTCTAAACGAAGCTCTTCGGTAATCCGAAGTAAGTCTTCTACCATGCCATTAAGCTCATTTATTTTTTGAGCAACCTCAGCAGGGTGTGTACTTGCCATGACTTCTTCTCGTGCAATCTCCATATCTATAGGATAGTAAGTATCCTCTTGGTTCGTTTCTTTTTCACCATTAGGAACATCAAGGTCAACAGCAAAGCCCCCTTTGTTTGGTACATCCTTATTTGGAGTAGCTACTGTTTCTTCAGTTGTAGTCCCTGGATTGGTTCCGGCTGGACGACCGTTATTATCAGTAGTTTGACCAATTGTAAATTGAAGTAAAGAGAATTGAAACAATAGTATTGTGATATATTTAATATATTTCATTGCAATCATTTTTTTAGAATTAAAGAATTTAAGTTTAAAAGGTCAATTACTTTTTCTCACCCACGGCTTGATCAGATGAGTTGTCCACTTCTTTCAAAGAAGAAACCATCTGAGTTAATGCATCAACTTGCGCTTGTAATGCACTTAATTGCTCTTGACTATTTTTTAGTTTAGCAATTTCTTTTTGCTGTGCATCAATTATTACCTGTTGCTCTTGAACAGCATTTACCAATAAGTAGGTAAGTGCAGAAGGATCAAAAGCTAAGTAATTT
>CAJQQY010000306.1 GCA_905480595.1 uncultured Saprospiraceae bacterium
TCTGTATATAGATTGTCAAACATTTCAGACTGAATTCCAGGACAAGGTTGATCGGTTTCTTTTTGATCGTCAGAAGGGAAACCAACGATACATACATTATCTCTCAATCCAAGATCTGCATAGTGCTGATAAGTATTCAATCGAAAATCATAACCATATTCTTCCATAAACCATCCAGGAAGAGTAGGGCGAGAGGACTTTACTCCAACTCCATCAATTCCTAAAGCAGGATTACCGGCAGCAATATTTGCTAGATCTTCATCTTGCCAAGGTGGGTTGTATCCAAAATTGGAACCAAACAAGAATACATCATTGTAGGTGGTCACTTGATCTTTTGCAGTATAGTTTACTTGAGCAAATAAACAGCTACTGATAAGAACCAACAAAAGTGTAAGAGTGGTTGTAAATTTTTTCATTATCTCTATTTTAGAATTCTGTTTTGAAGCGGCATGGAGCACAATCTTCACCTGTTAAGTAAGATTCGATATAAATGTTTTCTGTAAAAAAAAAATATTTGAAATAATATAATTAGCTCATTTCATAACGATGGGGACTTCGTTATAAATTAAATTAGTTTTAATCAGTCAGTCTAGAGATTTGGAAAAAGGAAATACAGCCTCTTTAATTGGCAAAAAGTAGAATGCTTTTCTTTTTGCTTTAATGATGATTCTCTTTTGGGAAGGCCTTGGGAATTATAGTAGTACGAAAATACCGTTTTTTTCAATTATTTAGAAAATTTAGGGAATAACTTTAAGTAATAATTTGAGAGGACAGTAATCTTCTAAATTACTGGTTTTTAATGACTTATTAAAGTGGGTGTTGTCCAACTATTAAAAAAAAGTTGAATTTTACTCCAAAAAAAATAGGGAAACCACCAAAAAAGGTGATTTCCCTGCGCTCTCCCTATTAAATTAATAGGCTTCTGTTGTGTCAAAAAAGACATGATCTTTTTCAGATGGTTGCAAAAAAAAGAGTTGATTACAAATGATGCAATCAACTCTTTTTGATCTAAAAAGAAGAATGTGTGATTTTTTCGAAAGTATAACGACGTCCTAAGGCCTTAAAATTACTAGTCGTCTAGTCGCAAATGTTTTTCCTTCATCATTCACTAAGGAGTATAAATAAGTTCCTTTTTTAAAGTTATTTAAATCCAATTGAATTGTATCAGACGAGTTCGTAAAGTCATATTTTTTACTCCAAACTTTCACACCAAGAATATTATAAATATTTAAATCATATGCTCCATTTGGGAGATTGATTAGGTCAAATCTTACTTGATCAATTGCTGGATTTGGGTAAGCATAAATGTTTGGTTTTTTATCATACAACTTGATAATATTTACCGTATTTGGATCAACTGATTTGTATTCTGCATTTGTTGGAGTGTCATCGACTGGATCAGCTCTAATGATCGCAATTGGTTCTTTTGATTCATCATTATAATATCGATAAGTCAAAGTTGTATCTCCTCCTAAAAGGGGACTTACATCTCCTAAAAAACCAGTTACATCAAGCCAAACTGAAGGAAGTCCAGGGAAGGTTGGAACAAGTGCTTGTACACTTGTTGCTGTGATATCCATTCTTCGTACTCTTAATACATCAAATGTTCCTACCGGCAAAATCACTTTTCCCCATGCATCTACTGTTTCTGTTCGAGTAGTCGAGACTTCAATTGCGATTGAATCAGGTGAAATATTTGGAGGTAAAGGTAAACTATCAGTAAGTACAGTCGGCAGATCATCCCATGCAAATGGAACAGACACAAAAGAAGATGAATTATTATCATCATTGTAATTAAGCGGAGAAACTCGCTCTACCAAAGGTGGCGAATTTTTAAATGCTACATCTAAACCTAATCCGATTGGGTCTTGTCCACTATAACCTAAAGAAGTGTATGCCGTGGTTGTAGTTTGATAATAAGTTTCAGCAAGTGGTGTTTGCCCAGTCATGATTGTTGCATTTGGAAATTCTGCGAAAGAAGCTCCTTGACTTGCATCCAAAATGATATTTTCAAAAACAGGCCCATCCAAAGAAGAAAAATTCCAAGTCAAATCTTCCCCAGGAGATTGCAAGTTGATACTAGGATTGGCATCAATGACTGTTCGCAAAGTATCTCCGGGAGCTGGAAAAGTAGCATTTGTAACGGTAATTTGGGCAACCAAACTACTGCTTATTATTGCTAATATAAATAGGAGTATATTTTTTTTCATAAGAATAAATTTTTGTAAAAATAAAAGTACGATTTTCGCAGCTCTGAACAAAGTACAAATACGTTAAGGTTTTTAACTTGAAAAATCATAAAATATTTTTCATTGCATGAATTACCGCTTCGTTTGCTTCGCGTGTTCCTATTGTAATTCTTACACAACCCGGTGCTCCAAAGTTCCCAACTGGTCTGACCATCACTCCAAAACCTTGCATCTTCTCTTCAAATAGTATTGGATCCAAATCTGGTTTTATCGTAAAAAAGTTGGCTTGGCTTTTCCAATAAGTAACTCCTAATTTATCTAGCTCAGGGTACAAGTATGCTTTACCTTCGTTTACTGTTTGAACAGTTAGTTGGAGAAATTCATCATCCGTAAGTGCAGCCATTGCCGCTTCAGTTGCCAAAGTGTTGATATAAAATGGACGTTGTAACTTACTCAAATATCTTCCAATTTTTGGAGTCGAATAAGCATAACCAATTCGCATTCCTGCTAATCCATATGCCTTCGAAAAACTATTTACACCAATCACATTTTTCCCTTCCAAAACATAAGGTAGAGAAGTGGTGTAATCTTCCGCAGTTGCAAATTGAAAATAAACCTCATCCAAAATCACCACAACATGTTCAGGAACCTGCTCGAGTAATTTATCAATATCTTGTTTTGGTAAATAAGTCCCCGTTGGATTGTTAGGACTACAAAGCCAAATAACTCGCGTGTTATCATTGATGTTTTTGACAATCTCATCAATATCTAATTTGTAATCATGTCCTACCAATGGTACATCCCGAATGACAGCTCCTACTTTTATTGGGAAAGAAATGTAAGGCAAAAAAGCAGGGTTGCAAGCAATACATTCTAAACCTTCTCCCAAAAATGCATGAACAATTAATTCAATAATTCCCACCCCACTATTGGCAGTTACAAATTGATCTGGCGTTAATTCGTTTTTATAAAAGTTACTCAATGCAGTTCGTAATCGAATATCTGTATTGTCTGGATATTCATACAAATTATTCATTTTCGCTTGCATGGCTGCAATCGCTTTTGGCGAAGCACCAATTGGATTTTCATTGGACGATAATTTGTAAATCGGTCCGTCGAAATTAATTTCGTCTTTTGATTTTCCACCTTTGTAGGCAGGTGTATCTGTATCAAGGTATGGTTTAAAAAGGGAGATTTTGGTAGTCATAAAAATAGTATGGTTAATTTGGTTAGATCATTAAAATTTGATGCTGCGAAATTAACTAAAAATAGTTGCTTTGGCAACGATTAAAAACATTCGTAAATAATGAATTTGTTATTTTCAGAAACAACATTCACTTCTTTGAAGATTTTAATCAAATGAGTTTTAAAATTCAAATGTCGACTCGCCACTAATTCAAACCTTCCTCCATTTTTTAAACATCTTTTTACTTCGTGAAATAACCGAACGGCTACTTCAATATTTGTTTCATGTTCAAAATGGAAAGGAGGATTAGAAATAACTAAATCAAAAAAATTATCCTTAAACATCTCCATCGAATCACTAAAATGGAAAAATACATTTTTGGGATTCAAATTTAATTTTGAAGATTCAATTGCTAAAAAGGAATCGTCCATCAGATGAATTTCACAATTTGGACTTTGTAATTGAACTGCTTTGGATAAGACACCATTGCCTGAAGCTAAATCTAAAACTCGCTGATCACCTTCTTTTAACTTTAAATGTTGAATGAAAAACTGACTTGCGTAGTCAATATTTTTTGCAGAAAAAACACCAAAATATTGTTGGTAAATAGAATTTTGGAATACAATTGAATGTAAGATCGAAATGTCTTTCTCTCGTTTTTTATTTTTTAAAATTAAAACGCGAGACTTTTTCCAAGCTTTACTCTGTTCTACTTTTTCAAAAAACTCATTGGCGATCGAAAGTATTTGTGGAGAAAAATATTTTGTCATAAATGAAGCCAACACAATACCTCTCTCGTCCAATGATTTAGACAGTTGAAATAATTGCATTCTAAACAAATCCAATGACTTTGGTACTCTAAGTATAGCAACATCTAATTGCTCAGGCAAAGCTTCCAAAGGAGTAGTAAAATTTAAATCACTAAATTTTAAATCATTAGATTCTAAGTTTTGAAAAATCGCTTTTTCTTGACTTTTATAATTTAAAATAATAGTAGGGAAAAATTGATGCAAGTGGCAAGTCAAAAAACCGAATCGATCATTGAAAATTGTCATCTTAGTTTTTTCCAAACTCAAGGAGTCGAACTCCTTTAAAAGATATTCATCCGCCGCACTCCATGCTTGCAAAGATTGATTGTTCGTTTTTGGATAACGAGTGATAGTGTATTTATTTATATTGGTATTATTGTCTGTCATTTGCGTGCAAAAATAGAGATAAAAATG
This sequence comes from uncultured Saprospiraceae bacterium, assembly GCA_905480595.1. Taxonomy (GTDB): domain Bacteria; phylum Bacteroidota; class Bacteroidia; order Chitinophagales; family Saprospiraceae; genus CAJQQY01. The sequence continues at coordinate 4,599 of CAJQQY010000306.1, forward strand.
TTTCCCTTTGGTAAATTTGTTCTTAAATGTAGCGGCCGACTTTAGTCAGCCGCTACCTACACAAACTAAAAATATATATTTTGGAAAGAAGTACCCGAACACTTGTTAGAAATTTAGTCCAATCAAAATACCTAGATGTATTTGCAGCCTTATTGATATTCGGAGTTTGTATCTGGAGAAATTTTCATGGAACGATTTTTTTCAATGGAGAAATTCAGTTTGGTATTCCTATGAACGAGTTGATGGGCTACATGCGACAAGGAGCTTTTCCATTGGGAATCGTATCGATGATTGGAGCTATTTTTTCAGTCCTTGCCACTCGACTAGTGGGCAAGCAAAATAATTGGGGAAATTTTATTGGGATTTTGACCACCATTAGTTCAGGAGGAATAGATTATCTTTTTGGAAATCACTCTGCGATTATCACTTATCCTGTGACCTTTTTTATTCACACCTATGCATTTTCGAAGTGGAAAGGTGGAGAAAGGATTCGTAAGAGAGATATTTATTATTATTTAATTCTAGCTGGAGGAATGCTGTTGGGATTTGTTTTGGTTTATTTAGGTGCTTATCTTTTTGGAGGAATTACGGATCCGGCATTCTTGATTTTGGTTTCAGTTATTTTTGGATTGTCAGTCGGTGGAAATGTTTGTAATGCCTTCAAGTATGAGGAAACTTGGTTTAGCTGGGTGGTTTATAACATTATTAATTTAGCAAAAAATACGATCCAATTAAACCTAGCTAATGTGGTGAAATACGTATTCTATTTGTTTAATGCAGCAGTTACATTGTTAGATTGGAAATGGAATGGTGATGCTGATAAAATTATTTTAGATGATGCTGATGTTTTGGATAAAGGAGTAACTGTTTCATAACTTGATTTGCAAAACAGACGTACTAGTTGTAATTTTATAAAAAGAGAAAACACATGTATACACAGAATGAGATAAAGCAGATGGTATTGCCATTATTAAAATCAAAAGGGAAATCTTATCGGAAGTTTAAAAAAGTCCTTGCTCGAAAAGCGAAGAAAACAGAACGTATCGAGACTAGAACTGACGATGGTTTAGAAACTACCAATCGAGCAAAAGTAGGAGATTACATTGTCAAAAATCAAACTGATGCGGGCGAAGAGTATGTAATGTCTCTAAATAAATTTAAAGACAGGTATAAATATAAAAAACGGTCAAAATCAGGATACTGCGAGTATGAACCAAAAGGACGAATTCTAGCCTTGGAAGTCAATAAAAGTTTTTTGAAAAAATTTAAACTTGACGATGAGTTTTATTTTGAAGCAGCTTGGGGAGCGAAGATGATTACCAAAGAAAAAGATTTCTTGGTTTGTCCGATAGATGGAGATGAAATTTATCGGATTGCAAGGAAGGAATTTTTCGAGACTTATGAGATCGAAAGAGAATAACGAATATCGAAGCGTTCGATATTCATTACAAAAAAAGATGAAGTGCCTACGGGGGTGTAAGCACTTCATACCATGTACTATGAGAAAGCAAAGTGGTTGGAAAAAACCACTTTGAATATTTTCAAGCAGTTCGTAATTGAAAATAAAAATCTAAAGGAATTGGTGAAAATTCTTTTTCTTTTAGCCCACCTAAAATTTTATCTTTTTCCAAATCACTTAATACTTCGCGTGTCGTTAAAGCTTGATTTAAGCTTTCAAAAGATTTAGATTTTTCTGATATCAGATGCTTATCGAAAGTATCAAAGGAAGTCAATCCATTTTTTTGAATAATGATTTTGAGACCTTTGAGGTTGCAAGCTGTAATCAAGTTGCTAAAGTTTTCAATTTCGTAAAACATTGCATCATCATCGTTAAAGAAGTAATTGAAAATAACTCGGTAAAGTTCTTCTTTCTTAAAAGGAAATAGATTTTGGAAATTAGGATAAGTCAAGTTCAAAACTTCATCAACGACAATAGAATGCAAATGACTATTCGTCCATTTTTCAGGATGGACTGATTTGATTGTTTTGTCAACGGATAAATTTTTCATAGTCATTCTTAAAATATAGTGTTTGAAGATGTAAAGGGTCTAGCCAATTTTTATTCTTTCTTTAATTTGTAATCTTAATCTGTGAAAATTTGTACCAATAGTGTTTGGTGAAATATTTAGTAGATCAGCTATTTCTTTATTTTTAAATCCCCGATTGGTTCTTAAATAAAAACCTACTCGGATAATTTTTGGTACGGTATCTAGAGAATCATAATATGCCTTTTTTATTCTTTTGATTTTTTCATTTGATAAAAAAGTTGCTTCAATTGAATGTTCAAATTTCTCAACTTTTGTTTCACAAAATATTTGCTCTCTTTCTTTTCTATTTCGTGTTTTTCGCACAGTATCGATGTGCGTATTATTTAAAGTTGTAGAAAGATAAGCAAGTGTTTTTTGTTTATCCCAAAGCATCATGTCTTCTAATTTTACGATATGCCATTTACATATTTTCTCAAAAGTGTTAGCAACCAGTTCATTGGCATCAGTTTCATTCAAAGTCAAATATAGCGCTACACCCATAAGAGCATGGTAATAGGTATCATGAAAGGCGATAATAATTTCGTGTTTACGAATTAGCTGGGGTGTTTTCTCATTTCCCATAGTTATCGTTTTGAGCCAGATTTTAATCTAGTATGTTTGAAGTATAGTTCTTTTTTTCCCTCAAAGAAAAATACTTGAAGAAGTCTGTTTAATATTAAGACGATTCTAAAAGTGAATCATTTCAAAATAAAACGGTTAAATAAAAATTATTTTTATTCTATAGTGTGTAGGGGTAGATCCTAGGGAGGTTTTGTTTACTTAGTTATCTGAATATAAAGATAGTGAAATTCTTTAATATTTTAAAATGTATTATATGTTTTTATGCTAAAACATATAATACATTCGGATGTTTTTTTAGAGCATTATAGTTCTAATCTACTATCGAAACACCATTTGAATCAGTAGTGAGCACTTCACTCATATAGTTGAAAAATGGATGCATCGTTTTATAAGTTTTGACTACTTCTTTGACAAATTTTGGATCTTTAATTTCTTTGTCAGTAAATTTTCGATAAACGACAAATTGTTTATGTCGCAACAAGTCAACCGCAGGGTGATCTTTTTCAAAACCACGAGGCGCAGTTTTTAATTTATCTCCTTCTAGCGTTCCAAACATTTTTTTGAAACTAGCTGACTTAATAATTTTTCTTAGTGGTTTGTCGTCGATAGCTATTTCTTCTCTAATTCGTTTTAGGTCAGGTGAATTGGGCGCCCAAAAACCTCCTGCGACAAACGAGTTTCCTGGCTCGATATGAAAATAATAACCACCACGTAGTTTTGCAGTTGCTCGAACTAAACTTCCCGAAAGATGATTTTTATAAGGCGTCTTGTCTTTTGAAAAACGAGTGTCTCGATAAATACGGTGAGTTTTATGTTTTTCGATGAGATCGATTTTACTCATCTCATCATTTAATGTGCTTGCGAAATTTTTGAAGAGTTCAATTTCTTCTTGATATCGAGGTTTATTTTCATTGAACCAATCTCGGTTATTATTTTTTTGAAGCGTCTTGATGAATTTTAAAGTAGAAGTTGGAATATGAGTTAATTTCATGTTGTGTGTTTTTTGCAAAAGTAAATAAAAAAGCGAGAGCCAAAAAGGTGACTTTCGCATTTTCATTTTTAACAAAAAAGAAGGAAGAGTTGTTTTGAAAAATTAAGACTCTACTAGTTTTTTTAGATTTTTATTCATTTGAATAAAACTATCACGAGTAGCTGTTCCAATTTTTTTCATAATGATGCCTCGCAACCAGCCGCTAAATTTTTCTCCATGAATAAGTTTGGTTTGATTCGGACTGATGGATTCTAATTTGAAATAATGTTGTCCATTGAAAGTTCCCAACGGAGCTTTTCCCAACCATTCAAAATGCTCGTTAGGAACAACTTTTAAAATTTTTGGAGTAAAATTATTTTCTTTCCCATTGAGCATTAGTTTATTTTTTAGGCGAGCTCCTTCTTTTAATTCGCCTTCAATGGAAACGATAAAAGTATTCCAGTTAGGATAATTTTCGAAGTCAGTAAGTGCTTGCCATACTTTTTCTTTAGATGCATTTATGATGATTTCAGTTTGAATAGATTTCATTTTTCTTGAATTTTGAGCAGTTAACGAATAGCTGATTAAAAATAAAATTAGTGTCGCAATTCATTTGATCTGTATGATTATAATGTTTGATTCTATACAAAGATGCGGCAAGTAGAATAGAGCTAACGTTAACAAAAGATAAGAAAATGGAAATTATAATTTTTCTTTGAACGAATTAGATTGGATAGAGAGCTATTATTTTTTGTAAAAGAGAAATGATCATTTTTCCATTTAGGATAAAACAAGTTTTTTATTTTTTATTTTCCATCAAAAATTCTCTTCCGAATTCGACTTAAGGAAACAGGTGTGATTCCTAAGTAAGTTGCTAGCATGTGTTGCGGTACTCGATTAAGCAATTTGGGTTGGCGTTGGAATAGGTTAAGATACCTTTCCTCTGGACTATCCAAGATTAATGAGGCAACTACTTTTTGAGCAAAGACGAATCTTTCTGCTAAAAGTTTTCTAGTAAAAATATTGAGCCTAGGAATCTTTTCATGAAGCTCCTCAAAAGCAGAAAAAGAAAAAACAACTAATTCGCAAGGCTCCAAAGTTTCAATTCCTTGTTGGCTAGGTTGACGAGTCAGCACACTTTCAAATCCACTTAACATCATGTTTTCGAGAAAAAAGAAACCTGTAATTTCCTCTCCATCTTTATCGTAAAACATTCGAGCGCAACCTTTATTGATAAAGTAAACTTCACGAGCAATTTCTCCAATTTTGAGTAAAGGATATTTTTTGGGCACTTCTCGAAAAATTAGAATATCTTCTAGAGCCGATTTTTCTTTTTCAGAAAATCGAAGATAGCGATCGGTAAATTGAAAAAATTGCTGGAACATTTAGCATAAATTTTTTATTAAAAATCAAATATTGAGAAAACGAAATAGAGAAAAAATGAATCATGAGTATAGATAAACGGGGAAATTTAATGTTTAAGGGGTGAAAAATTGTTTTATGTTTTACATAATGTCAATCCTTTCTCGTTGATTATAAAATTCAAATATTTTATTTTTATCTTTTCGGAACAATTTAAATCATCCTCTTTTTCCGTTTCACGAACAATTTCCCAAATTAATTAAGTTAGAAAATTACTAACGAATTTTTCACAACCTTCTGCAAAGTGGTCGTGGTTACTTCCATTTTGTAAAACCAAAACTTTCTTTAAACATGAAAAAATCTACAAAACTAACATTAATTGTTATTTGTGTTTTTTTAGCCAACCTTGTTTTTTCGCAAAAAGATATAAATCTTCACCTGCATGCTGGTGAAATTACACAGGATCAATTCTTAAAACCAGAGGAAGTCAATTCTCACACTTTACAAGCAAATCAATTTGGTTCTGATTATTTCGTTATGGTGCAATTTGATCATCATCTTACCTCGTTGGAAAAAACTAAATTAAAAAACCAAGGAATAGAATTACAAGAATATATTCCTCGATATGCATATGTCGCAAAAATTTCTAAAAATACCAAACTTGAAAATTCGATCGTAAAGTTTGTCATTCCTTTTCGACCGACATATAAATATTCAATTGAATTGGTGAAAAACAAAATTCCAGCTCATGCGGTTATTGGAAATAGAGTGAAATTGAATGTGATGAAATTTGATGGAATTTCTATGAATGATTTTTTATTGACGCTAAGAATGAAAGGTTATGATGTAGAAGTATTTTCAGAAAGGATGGTAATGGTGAAAGTTGAGACAACAAAACTTGAAGAGTTAGCATCAATTTCAGTTGTGAAATATATCGAACCTGTTCATCCTGATCCTGTTAAGGAGGGACTAAGAGGAAGAACTGTTCAGCGAGTAAATATGATTTCAAAAGGTCCTGGAGATGGGTATGATGGAGAAGGAGTTATGATAGGATTGGCAGATGATGGAGGTGTGGACCATATGGATTTTAAAGGAAGGTTGACAGATTTTACTAACAATCAAGGGGGTACGCATGGAGATATGACTGCTGGACTTGCTATGGGAGCTGGTAATATAAATCCACTAGGAATGGGAATGGCAACAGCGGCGGACTTAAACTTATATGATTATAATGGATCAAATAATAATCCTCCAGTTACGAGTGCGATTAGTAATTATAATACCTATGGGCAAGTAATATCGTCGACTTCTTACTCTGAAAGTTCAGGAGCTCAATATACTGAACGATCAAATTATGTGGATAATCAAGTTTATAATAATAATCAATTGTTGCATTTTTATTCTGCAGGAAATAGTTCTTCCTCGAATTCAAGTCCAGTTTATGAAGGGATTCAAGCATCGAATGGAGGATATTTTGGAAATGTAACTGGAGGATCAAAAGCTGCCAAAAATACTATTGCAGTTGCAAATATGCTTTACAATGATGTGAGAGTTTCATCATCATCAAGAGGCCCAACTGCAGATGGTCGAGTAAAGCCAGATATTTCCGCTCATGGAAATGGGAACTTGTCACTTGATCCAAATAACCAATATGGAGCAGGAGGAGGAACTTCTGCAGCAGCTCCCTCGACTGCAGGAACAGTTGCCATGTTGTACGATGCCTATCGAGATATGAATGGAGGCGCAAATCCAAATGGAGGATTAATTAAAGCAATGATTTTGAATACTGCGGATGATATTGGGCGACCTGGCCCCGACTATGAACATGGTTGGGGAAGGATTCATGCTGGGAATGCTTATGAAGTTCTTTCTAACAATCAATATCTCATGTCAACGATTTCAAATAATGGATCCAACTCTCATACGGTTACAGTTCCATCAGGAACAAAAGAAGTAAAGGTGATGGCACTTTAGGTTGATCCTGCGGGTTCTGCCAATGCTTCGATTGCATTAATAAATGATATCAATATCAAAATGACGACTCCGGGTGGACAGAGTTATAATCCTTGGATTTTAGGACTAGATCCGACTTTAGCAAGTTTAGAAGCTGATGCTATTCGAGGGATTGATAATAGAAATAATATGGAGCAAGTTAGTTTGGAAAATCCTTCGGCTGGAAATTATACGATCAATGTTTCGGGATTCGATATTGCTCAAGGGCCTCAGGAATATTTTATGGTTTATCATTTTGTTCAAGATGAGATCACGGTAACTTATCCAAATGGAGCTGGCGAACCAATGGTACCAGGTGTGGAAGAACCTTTGCGTTGGGATGCTTATGGGAATTCAGGAAGTTTCACCGTTCAATATTCTTTAAACAATGGAGCAACCTGGACGACTATTTCAAATTCAGTTCCAGGAAGTGATCGGTATTTAAATTGGACTCCTCCTGCTTCTCCTACAGGAAATGCAAAAATTAGAGTCAGTAGAAATGGGCAAAGTGATGAGTCTGATAATGGTTTTACGATCATCGAAGAACCAGATTTCTCTATTGCTGGAAGTGGAAATAATGAAGCTATTATTTCTTGGGATGCAATTCCTGGGGCAACTGGATATGATGTTTTTAGATTAGGAGACAAGCATATGGAGGTGATCGGAACCAGTACGACGACTTCATTTACTTTGCAAAATTTGGTATTGAATGAAAGCCATTGGTACTCAGTAAGGGCAACCAACTCAGGAACCAATATTATCGGAAGACGTGCATATGCCAAAGAGTATCAATACGTTATATGTCATGTCAATATCTCGGTGAATATTTTAACGGATAATTATCCAGGTGAAACTTCGTGGAGTATTTTTGATGATGCAGGAAATGAAATAATTACAGGTGGAGGATATACCCAACAAGCAACTAATTATTCAGATGTAGTATGTGTGCCTTATGGGTGTTTAGACTTTGTGATTTATGATTCTTATGGTGATGGAATATGTTGTGGATATGGACAAGGGTCTTATGAAGTTGTTGGACCTAATGGAGAAGTTTTAGCATCAGGTGGCCAATTTGGATCTAGTGAAACGACTAATTTTTGTTTACAAAGCCCGCCTCTTGTATTAGAATTGACTAGCCAAACTAATATATTATGTAATGGAGGAACTAATGGAACTATTACTGTTCAAGGTTCAGGAGGTTATGGAAACTATGTCTATAGTATAAATGGAGGAACATTCCAGACGAGTAATGTTTTTACAGATTTACCAGCAGGAATACACTTGATTACTTTGGATGATGGCAATAGTACAATTTCAATGAATGTTATCCTAACGGAACCAGATGAGCTTTTTGCTATCTTAAATTCATCAAACAATATTACATGTAATGGATTGGATGATGGTTGGGCGATTGTAGATGGAGTAGGAGGAACAAATACTGGAGGGTATACTTACAGTTTTAATAATGGACCATTTTCAAATAATAATTCTTTTTTCAATCTTACTCCTGGGGCGCATGAAGTGAAAGTTAGGGATGATAATGATTGCGAAGCTTCTATAATTATAATAATTATAGAACCAGCTGAATTACTGTCATTTGTAAATAGTCAAACAGAAGTTGATTGTAATGGAAATAGTACTGGGTCAGTTGTGATTGGATCTACGGGAGGAACATCTCCTTTTTCCTACTCTTTTAATGGTGGCGCATATACTAGTAATAATGTTTTTGAAAACTTAGCAGCAGGAACTTATTCTGTAACCACGAGTGATGTAAATCTATGTGAGCATATATTTAGTGTAACGGTTGATGAACCAACGGCTTTGGAATTGACAGTTGAAGCTCAAGTTGATATAACTTGTTTTGGAGAAAACAATGGAATAATAGAAATATCAGGACAAGGCGGAACAGGGAGTTTACAATATCAAATCAACAATCAAGGATTTCAAAATGATCCTGTTTTTAATAATCTTTCTAGTGGAACTCATACCCTTGAAGTTACTGATGACAATGGTTGTATTACTTCAACTTCTTTAGAAATTACAGAACCTCAAGAGTTGGTAGTTGAATTGACTAATCAAATGAATATATCTTGCTCAAATCCAAATGGAGCAGTTACGATAAATGTTTCAGGAGGTGTAGGCACACCAACAATTAATTTTAGCGGAAATTCTGTAAATGGAAATTCTGCGACTTTCGAAAATTTAGGAATAGGAACTTATGCTGTTTCAGTTACAGATGAAAATAATTGTGAAACAACTTCATCAGTAGAAATAACTGGAGACTTGCCAGTTGAATTACAAATCACCAATACACAAAATATTAATTGTAATGGAGGGAACAACGGGATGATTGAAGTTCAATCATCTGGTGGTTCTGGAAATTATACTTATTTTTTGAATGGAGTTAATCAAGGCAATAACAATGTATTTACAAGTTTGGAGGCTGGGGTTTATACGGTAGAAAGTATAGATGACTCAGGATGTTCTATTGAGACTGAGGTAACGATTTCTGAACCAACCGCAATGACTGTCGAAGTGATTCAGCAATCAAATGTAATTTGTTTTGGAGAAAACAACGGAAGCCTTCAAGTTTCAGCTTCAGGTGGTGTTGAGGATTTTGAATTTTCAAACGGAACAGAAACTAATAACACAGGTATTTTTAATAACCTTACTTCCGGGACTTATCAGGTAATAGTAACCGATGGGAATAACTGTCAGACTTCAATTGAAGTAATTATTGACGAGCCTACTGAATTGATTGCAAATATTTCTTCTCAACAATCAGTTGTTTGTTTTGGAGAAAATAATGGTTCTGTATCTCTAGCATCAAATGGCGGAGTTGGAACAATAACTTATACTTTAAATGGAGTGTCTAATTCCACAGGAGAGTTTTCAAATTTAGAAGGTGGGAATTATGTGATTGGATTAGTAGATGAAAATGGATGTGAAACTACTGTCGAATTTGAAATTGACGAACCAGCAGAATTGACAGCAAGTATTTCAACACAAGAGGCAGTTTTATGCTTTGGAGAAAACACAGGTTCGGTTTCCTTAAATTCAAATGGAGGAACAGGAACAGTTACCTACACTTTAAATGGAACTTCAAACTCCACAGGAGAATTTTCAAATTTACCAAGTGGAAATTATACGGTTGGATTAGCAGATGAAAATGGTTGTGAAACTACTGTTGAATTTGAAACAGATGAACCAACTGAATTAAATATTGAATTAGAAGATATTAATCAAGTTGCCTGTTCGGGGCAAGACGGAGCGATCGAAGTTAGTGCAAATGGTGGTTCAGGTGATTATGAATTTTCTTTAAATGCTTTATCCAATTCAACAGGAAGTTTTAGTAATTTGAGTGGTGGGATTTATTTAGTTCAAGTTACTGATGGCAATGGTTGTACTGCAACTTTAGAAGTGGATATAAATGAACCAAATTCTCTAAGCGCGTCTATTTCACAAATTCAAGATGTTACGTGTAATGGATCAACTAATGGTAGTTTCCAATTAGGAGGTCAAGGAGGAACAGGAATACTGACTTATACATTGGGATCGGAAACCAATACAACTGGATATTTTGAAGACTTACCTGGAGGAAATTATACTGTAATTGTTGAAGACGAAAATAATTGTACATCTCAAATTGATGTAAATATAGATGAGCCTGATGTTCTAGAAATTGCGATGCTATTTGTTACAGAAATAAATTGTTACGAAGGAACTGATGGTCAAGTAAATTTATTCTCGACTGGTGGTACAGGGGATATTCAATTTACGTTGGGAGGTTTTTCTAATACAACTGGAGTTTTTGAAAATTTAGGAAGCGGGACTTACGACATAATTCTCGAAGATGAAAATGGTTGTACAAAAGAGACTTCAATTACGTTAGCTGAACCTTTAGAATTAGAAATAGAAGTTTTAAATAATTTATCTGCTGGTTGTGGAACAAGTACAGGTTCGATTGAAGTTCAAGGATTAAATGGAACAGGAACTTATTCTTACCAATTAAATAGTGAAACGAACACAACAGGCGTTTTCGAAAATTTATTATCAGGTGATTATGAAATTTTATTAATTGATGGTAGTGGTTGTGAGACAACTATGGAGATTACAATTGTGGAGGAGGATGAAATATTAATAGAAAATATGAGTGCGGAGCATGTTGATTGTTTTGGAAATGAAAATGGAAGTATAACGGTATTGGCTACAAGTCCTGCTGGAAATATTTCATACGAATTAAATGGAATGACTAACACAACAGGTATTTTTGAAAACCTGCCTTCAGGAAATTATGAAGTGATCGTCTCAGATGGAAATGAATGTTCCGAA
>CAJQQY010000307.1 GCA_905480595.1 uncultured Saprospiraceae bacterium
TTTTGAACTATATATTTTTTGTCAAAATTCAATCAATTAGTCAGCTAGGCGCAATATATTAAAATTTTAAAGTGTTAATTATTCAAATTACCCAACTGTTATTATATTACTTTCGCGTCTTAAGTTATAATTAACGTTTACTTTTGGTGGAATGTTATTTTTTATTGAAAAAATAAATATTTAATTTCGATTTATCTTTTTGAGAATAAAATACCTATTCGTATTAGTGGTTTTATAAAGTAAAATTACTGACAAAATCTTCGTTTCTTTAAACTTTGAAGCAACGTAAATCATTGAAATGGATACTATCATATATAAACGATGAATTAGAAGTGAAATATGACAAGTATCCAAACAATAAAAAGTAGTCTGAATTAAGACTTTTCAATTAAAGCTTATCACTAAAAAGTAGCTATTTTCCTCATTCAACTAAAACTTATTTTTGAAAATATTGAAAAAGTTAATCATTGTAATCATTTCATTTATAGCGTTTTTTGACGCCCAAGCTGCTCATATCATCGGAGGAGAAATTACCTATGAGTGTTTAGGTAATAATCAGTATGAATTTACGATGAGAATATATCGGGATTGTGCAAGTACAGGAGCTTTATTTGATTCTGCTCCAGGTGCTTTTACAGAAGGTTCAGTTACTGTTTATAAAGATGGGACAGTATCGCCTTTCATTTCTACGCTTTTTTTAGCAGCACCCACTATTACTGTTATTCCACCAGATGTATCTAATCCATGTTTGATTATTCCAGATGATGTTTGTGTGGAGGAAGGGGTTTATATTTTCACTTTAGATTTACCTACGGATCCAAATAGTTATCATATTGTTTATCAAAGATGTTGTAGAAATAATTCGATTTCTAATATCCTTAATCCAGGAGAAACAGGAGCGACTTATACGATTGAATTAACTCCTGAAGCACAACAAACTTCTACAGGGTGTGTAAATAATAGTCCAACCTTTAATAGTTTTCCTCCTATTATTATTTGTGCAAATGAACCAATTAATTTTGATCATTCCGCTTCAGATGTTGATGGAGATCAATTAGTCTATAAATTTTGTAGTCCAGAAATAGGAGGAGGAACACTTGGTACGATGGGAGATCCAGCATTAGCTTCTTCATTCAATGGAGTAGCTCCAAATCCAGATTCTGCACCTCCTTTTGATAATGTTACTTTCGTTAATCCACCATATGGTCCACTTAATCCTATGGCAGGAGATCCGCTAGTATCGATAGATCCATCGACTGGTTTAATTACTGGAGTACCAACTGCCTTGGGACAATTTGTGGTGGGCGTATGTGTAGAAGAATATCGAAATGGTGTATTGTTAAGTGTGGTAAAACGTGATTTTCAATTTAATGTAGAAAATTGTGAACCGACAGTATTTGCGCAAATTCAGAATGATGAAGTAGTTAATGGAAATGAATTTGTAGTCAATTCATGTGGAAATAGCACCATTACGTTTATAGATCAAAGTTTTGATCAAAATTATATTAATTCATATGATTGGAGTTTTGATTTAAATAATGGAGATACAGTAAAAGCAAATACTCAAAATACTACAGTTGCGTTCCCTGGACTTGGAACATATCAAGGTCAGCTGATTTTAAATCAAGGCTCTGCGTGTGACGATACAGCCACAATTTTTGTCAATATTTATCCAGAAATAAATGCGGACTTCACATATGCCTATGATACTTGTGTTGCAGGGCCTGTGAATTTTAATAATTTATCTGTTTCTGGAGCAGGACCAATTACCAGCAATCTTTGGGAGTATGGAGATGGAAATACAGGCAATGATTCTAATCCTAATTATCTCTATTCTGATCCTGGAAATATTCCAGTAACCTTGACGGTGGAAGATATGAATGGCTGCGTTGATGATACCACTCAAATAATCGAATGGTACCCTGCCCCTCCAATTTTGATTATTGAACCGAGTATTTATAAAGGATGTATTCCTCAAAATGTATTTTTCAATAATCTTTCAACTCCGATTGATGATACTTACGAAATATTATGGGATTTTGGAGATGGGAGTACTAGTGATGAAATTAGTCCAACTTATATTTATGAAACTCCGGGAATCTATGATGTTACATTATCTGTAACATCACCAATTGGTTGTTCAATAAGCGATTTTTTTCCAAACTTAATAACTGTAGAACCATCTCCTATAGCGGATTTTATTTTTACTCCAAATCCTCCTTCAAACTTTCAGCCTGAGGTTGAATTTACAGATTTGTCAATTGATGCAGCGCAATGGTTTTGGAACTTTGATGAAATGGATAATTCTTTTGAACAGAATCCTGTATATACTTTTCCTGATACTGGTTTGCAACAAATTACTTTAATCGTTACTCACGAATCAGGTTGTCAAGATACCTTGACAAAGTTTATAGATGTTGTTCCTAAAGTTGCCTATTTTTTACCGAATGCATTTTCTCCAAACTATGATTCAGTCAATGATGAGTTTTTTGGAAAAGGCTTTTTTGTAGGTTTGCAAAATTTCAACATGACGATTTGGAACCGTTGGGGAGAATTGGTTTTTGAAACGAATGATCCTTATGAAGGATGGAATGGTAGGAAATTAAATACTGGAAAAGAATCTCCCATTGGGGTTTATGTCGTCGTCGTCAAATATACAGGACCAAGGGGAGGAGATGTTGAATTGAAGGGGTTTGCGACGATTGTGAAGTAAGTGAATAATATAAGATATTCCCAAAAAATGCCGTTATTTTGACCTAATTTTTAATAGTTCTTTTTTTCAAAACAAAAAAGGTGCATTTTCTGTTAAAATTGCCGAAATTACACAGTATTACCACTACCAATCTATTGAAATAACAATTCCCCGAACTTTTCTATTGTTTTAAAAATAATCAACAGCTGGATTTTATATAAAATCCAATAAAAAAACAAGTGATGAAAATAAATCTACGAACACTTCTTTTCCTTTTCTTTTTATTACCCCTAGGCTATCTGCAAGCTGCCCATGTTATTGGTGGGGAGTTAACTTATGTTTGTTTAGGTAATGGTGATTACCAAATTACCATGAAAATTTATCGAGACTGTCAAGGGAACGGAGCTGGATTCGATGGACCAGGGAATGGACGTATGTCAATTTATAATGGAAGTGATATGGTGAATGAGTTTGATAGAATTACGATGCCTAATCCAATTATCACAGATATTCAACCTGACATTAATAATCCATGTTTGATATTACCTTCCAATGTTTGTGTAGAGGAAGGTTTGTATGAATTTAACCTGAGTGATAATAATGTGGGAAATATCAATTTACCATTGAGTACTGAAAGTTATTATATTATTTATCAAAGATGTTGTAGAAATAATTCCATCAATAATATAATTGCCCCAGGCGAGACAGGTGCTACTTTTTATGTAGAAATTACTACCGAGTCGCAAGCACTATGTAATAATACCCCTACTTTCAATGAATTTCCTCCGATTGTAATTTGTGTAAATGAGCTATTAACTTTCGATCATTCAGCAACAGATATTGATGGTGATTTGTTGGTTTATGAATTATGTAGTCCATTGAAAGGAGGAGGAACAGCTGGTTGGCAAACACCTGGAAATGCTGCTGATTTTGATGGAACTAATCCTAATCCAGATGCACCACCACCATATGATAATGTAACATTTCAATCACCACCTTATGGGCCGCTTGATCCGATTGGTGGAGATCCTCCGTTAAGTATTGATCCTTCAACTGGAGTTCTATCAGGAATGCCTGATGCAGAAGGGCAATATGTCGTTGGGATTTGTGTGAAGGAATATCGTAATGGAGTTTTGTTAAGTACAATCCAAAGAGATTTTCAATTTAATGTAGCATTTTGTGAGCCAACTGTTGTAGCCGCAGTAGATGGAGATGATTTGATTCAGACAGATCCATTATTTCAATTTTATAATTGTGATGGAGATACTACTTTTAATTTCCAAGCACCTGCTTCTCAATTTATCAATGAATATTTATGGGAATTTGATTTAGGGGGGGGGAACCCACTTTCATTAAATCAACAAAGTATCGATGTAACTTTTCCAGGTTATGGAGTTTATGAAGGAGTGTTGATTCTTAATCCAGGAACTGATTGTGGAGATACTGCTACTATTTCTGTGGAGATTTTTGAACCACCGATGGTTGATTTTACTTTTGAATATGATACATGTGTTGCTGGACCAGTTACATATACTGATATGTCAGATGGAATTACAGCAGATATAAGTGATTGGTCTTGGGATTTTGGAGATGGCGGATCTTCTGATGAACAAAATCCAATTTTCAATTTTACTGATCCAGGAGTTTATTTTGTGACTTTAACGGTTACCGACGAAAACGGTTGTACAAGTGAAATAACTCAAGAAGCGACTTGGTTGCCTGTTCCACCTTTAATTGTAATTGAACCGAGCTCATTTACTGGATGTGCTCCATTGGATATATTTTTTAATAACTTATCTACACCAATTGATGATACTTATGAGATCACTTGGGATTTTGGAGATGGTGGAATTGGAACGCAAATTAGTCCAGCTTACACTTATGATGCTCCAGGCGAGTATACCATCAATGTAGGGATTACCTCTCCAATTGGATGTTATACGGAACGAACCTTTCCAAATTTGATAAAAGTAGATTCATTTCCAGTAGCGGATTTTTACTTCGGACCTGATCGGATTACGAACTTTATGAATGAAGTCAATTTCTTTGATAATTCTATAAGAGATAATAAATGGGAATGGGATTTTGCAGGGCAAGGTTTTTCATATTTAGAAAATCCAACTTTTGCATTTCCAGATACTGGACTTCAAATTGTGGAATTGATCGTTACGACAGAAGCAGGTTGTCAAGATACTGTACAAAAAATTGTTGACGTGATTCCTGAAGTTCGATACTTTTTACCTAATGCATTTACTCCAAATGAGGATACTGTAAATGATGAGTTTAAAGGTGTTGGATACTATCGAGGTATGCGTGATTATTCATTCCAAGTTTGGAATCGTTGGGGAGAATTAGTCTTTGAAACACGAGATCCTGACGAGGGATGGAACGGACGAAAATTCAATGGAGGCGGAAAAATGCCCGCTGGAGTTTATGTTTGTCAAGTGAGCTATACAAGTCCGAGGGGTATGCCTCAAGAAGTTCAAGGATTTATTACTTTGGTTAAATAAAACAACTTTAAAAAATAAACTAACGCCCAACAGTTCACTATTGTATCGTTGGGCGTTTGTTATTTTTGTAGCATTGATTCTAAAAGGATTTATGTACAAGACGACTCGAGTCACCTTGTGAATAGTTAAGTTCAAAGAGAAATGGGTCAAAATTATTACGAAATCAAACCTTTAAGATGAATTTAATTAAAATACTTTCTTCTTCAATTATCTTTGTTTGCATTGCATTTTTTGGAAAAACAAATGCACAAACTGAATCCAGTTCATTCGAAATTTTATTTAAAAATGAAAGAGTAATATTGGAAGAGAATTTTCAATCTCTTCATAAAGAATCTCTTTTTGAAAGTAAAGAAGTGGTCGAAGGAAAATATTTTCGCCTCATTCAGTTTTATCAAATCCCAAATGAACAGGTTCAACGAGAAATAAAAAAACTTGGAATTGTATTGTTACAATATCTTCCTAATAAAGCCTACTTTGCAAGTTTGCCTACCGATTTAGATTTTAAAGATTTTAAAAAATTACCCATTCGCAATATTTCAAAAATTAAAACAACTTGGAAAACAACCAAAAATATTCAAAATAAGAATTTTGGAGCATGGGCGTTTGATGGAAAAAATGTATCACTTTCAGTTTTTTATTTTAAAAATATTTCAACAGAGTTTATCAAAAATACTTTTGTGAAAAATGGAATTTACATTTTAAACTCCTCTGATCATTTTTCAATTATTAAAATTAAAGTTCCAATTCACTCTGTTGATTTGATTGCAAAATTTTCATTTGTCAGTTTTGTAGATCAAATTTCTGAGCCAGGAAAACCAGAAGGTGATCCTGCTCGACATTTGCACCGAAGTAATATTTTAGATGCTGATTTTCCAACAGGGAGACATTATGATGGAACTGGAATTAGAGTTATGGTTCGTGATGATGGTGCTGTTGGTCCACATATTGATTTTCAAGGAAGACTCAACCAAGGGACAAATTATGGAGGAGGACATGGAGATATGGTAACTGGAATGGTAGGTGCTGCAGGAAATTTAGATCCAACTCAAAGAGGTGCAGCAAAAGGTGCAGAAATCTATGTTCGTGATTATCAATCTGATTTTTTAGATGGAATTATTGATTTGCATCAAAATGAAAATGTCTTATTGACAAACTCATCTTACTCTGATGGATGTAATAATGGATACAATGATAATGCTTCTACAGTCGATTTTCAAGTTTTTGAAAATCCTACTTTGATGCATGTCTTCTCGGCTGGTAATGCTGGTGAATCAGATTGTGGTTATGGTGCAGGTGAAAATTGGGGAAACATCACAGGAGGTCATAAGATTGGCAAAAATGTTTTTACGGTTGGGAATGTCCAAGCTGATGGAACGCTTGAAAGTAACAGTAGTCATGGCCCAGCAACCGATGGTAGAATCAAACCAGACCTTTGTGCAAATGGAGTAATGACCTCTACCGCCGCAAATAATCAATATGTTACAACCAATGGAACTTCCTTTGCGGCACCTGCGGTGATGGGCGTCATGGCTCAATTATATCAGGCTCATCAAGAGTTAAATGGCGGAATTCCAGAGTCTGCATTGATAAAATCTATCATGTTAAATACAGCAACAGACATTGAAAATGATGGGCCAGATTTTCGTTCAGGCTGGGGAATTGTCAATTCGCATCGAGCAGTTAGGTGTTTGGAGGACGAAAGATATTTAGATGATGAAATTGGACAAGGCGAAAATAATTCTCATAACATTACTCTTACAAGTGATGTTCAACAGCTCAAAGTGATGTTGTATTGGGCAGATCTAGAAGGTGTTCCAAATGTTGGCAAAGCTTTGGTCAATGATTTGGATTTGAGTTTGGAAGCGCCAAATGGAGATAATTATTTGCCATGGATTTTGGATGAAACACCTGATCCAATTACCTTAAATTTACCTGCTACTCAGGGCGTAGATCATTTGAATAATATGGAGCAGGTGGTGATTAACAATCCAGTTGCTGGAGAATATAATTTTAATGTTGAAGGATTTGAATTACCATTTGGGAGTGTAAAATATTATATTTCTTATGAAATAATTACAGATGAGATTACTTTAACTTACCCAAATGGGGGCGAAGGTTTAGTGCCAAATGAAGTTGTGAAAATTCATTGGGAAGCTTACGATCAATCGAATGATTTTCAATTAGAATATTCTTCTGATGAGGGAAATTCTTGGAATAATATTGCAATACTAAATGGAAATATTCGAAGTTATGATTGGACTATTCCAAATCTTGCAACTGGCAAAGTTCAAGTTAGGGTGAGTAGCAATGGTAACTCAGATATGAGTGATGCAAATTTTTCCATAAGTCAAGTTCCTGCCAACTTAGAAGTAGATCAGGTGTGTTACAATTCGATTCGATTGGTTTGGGAAGAAGTTCCCTCAGCTAATTTTTATGAAGTTTTTAC
>CAJQQY010000308.1 GCA_905480595.1 uncultured Saprospiraceae bacterium
TCAATCATTTGTTCTTTTTTCGTTACTCAATGAAGGTAAAAAACTTTACTTTTGCAAAGTTTTAAAAATGAGTTTTTTTATTAAAAAATGTTTTAAAATAAATTTCTTGGTCAGCCAAAATTTAAAAACAAAAACGACCAACGGAAGAGTTATTTTTAACTTTTGACTGACGTAAAACAAGAAATTTAAATTAAAACTCAAACATGATTATGACTTTAGAGCAACAATCCATCAAAGTAACAAATTTCGAATTCGAAAATCAAACCAACTTTTACAAAGGAAAAGTAAGAGATGTGTACACTATCCAAGACAAATTGGTGATGGTCGCATCTGATCGGATTTCGGCTTTTGATCATGTTTTGCCACGAGCAATTCCGTTCAAGGGGCAAGTGTTGAATCAGATTGCTTTACATTTTTTGAATGCTACGAGCGATATCGTTACCAATTGGGTAGATGCAACTCCTGATGCTAATGTTGCAGTAGGGATTGCTTGCGAGCCTTTTAAAATTGAAATGGTGATTCGTGGATATTGCGTAGGCCATGCTTGGCGAACTTATCGCTCAGGTGAGCGAGTACTTTGTGGAGTAACGATGCCAGAAGGTATGAAGGAAAATGATAAATTTCCAGAACCAATTATCACTCCTGCGACCAAAGCTGAGGAAGGACATGATGAAGATATTTCGAGAGAAGAAATTATCAAACAAGGTATTGTGAGTGAGGAAGATTATGTTTTGTTGGAAAAATATACTCACGAACTTTTCCAAAGAGGAACTGAAATGGCTGCAAAACAAGGTTTGATCTTAGCAGATACAAAATATGAGTTTGGGAAAAAAGATGGGAAGATTATTTTGATTGATGAAATTCATACGCCAGATAGTTCTCGGTATTTTTATGCTGATGGATTTGAAGATCGACAAGCAAGTGGAGAGAAGCAAAAACATTTATCAAAAGAATTTGTGAGAGAGTGGTTGATCGAAAATGGTTTCCAAGGATTGGAGGGACAAACGATGCCTGAAATGCCAGATGAATTTGTGCAAAGTGTATCGGATCGCTACATTGAACTATTTGAAAATATTACGGGAAGAGATTTTGAGAAGGCAAATACAGAAAACATTACGGAACGAATTTTCAAAAATACCGCAGAATATTTAGCTAGCTAGTAAGTGAACTTTCAGTTAGACTGATTCTTCTCCGAAAGATAAAAATCCCGCTTTTTTGTTTACTCAAAAAAGCGGGATTTTTTATGCACAACTATTTCAAAAAACCGAAAATAGATTTTTTTGGGTACTCTTTTTTGAAAATAAAAATTGATATTTAGATCTATTCAATTTGGAGAGTATCAATTATAAAATTCTCTTTTTCTCATTTAAAACCATGTTATCATGAAAAATTATCTAATTCTCCTCCCATTTCTTTTTTTTAGTTTTAATCTAATTGCTCAAAAAGGATTCACTACCAAAACGGTAACAGTTTTTAAAAACGATTCCGGTTTCTTCATGAAAGATGGAAAAATAAATCCAAAGGAAAACCATCATATTTTTGATTTGGAAACAATGCCAAAAGCTGCTTATGGAACGTTTTGGTTGTCCAACGAGAACTTAATGCATTTGACAAGTTATCAGAAAGAAATGACTTCAATAAAGGAAACTAAGGTTGAAAACATCCCTGCTAGTAACCACGAATTTTTAAAAATAAACAAAGGAAAGAAGGTTAAACTTTTCCTTCCTCAAGATCAAATATTTCAAGGAATTATTAAAAATGTCTCAGCTAATTTAGTTTTTCTTCAGCTTGAAAACGACGAACTTTTGAGTCTATCAGCTAATCGAATTCAATATGCTATTTTACTTGAAGAGTCAAACGGTTTTGATACAACCAGTCGATCTGACACTACTAAAACAAATAAACAAATTGTCGATTTACAATTCAAAAATAACCGACAACAAAATATAGAGTTAATTTATTTTCAAAATGGAATAGGATGGACACCTAGTTACAAAATTGAACTTCAACCAAAATTAAAAGCCAAGATTACCATGCAAGCTGCCCTTTCTAATCAAGCTGAAAACTTGGAAAATGTGAATATAAATTTTGTGGTTGGTTACCCAAATATCAAATATG
This sequence comes from uncultured Saprospiraceae bacterium, assembly GCA_905480595.1. GTDB lineage: Bacteria > Bacteroidota > Bacteroidia > Chitinophagales > Saprospiraceae > CAJQQY01. The sequence goes on from CAJQQY010000308.1 coordinate 2,119, forward strand.
CCAAAACATTGGATATCCTTTTTAATGATGCGAACATCGCTAACTTGTTTAATCAAAATGGACAAAACAATTATGTTCAATTATTAGATCGTGCACGGCGAGGTGGTGCTAATGTTTATTCGAGTGATGTCTTCACTCCAAGTGGCGTTAATAACAACACTTCTTCAAATCCATCCAATATAAAAAGTGTAGCCGAAGAGGATTTATATTTTTATAGCTTAAATAATATCTCTTTACCAAAAGGTGGTCGAGGTTATTTTTCAATTTTTGAAACGACTGTTCCTTACGAAGATTTGTATGAAGTTAACCTAGTTAAAAACCATAATAATTACTATGCTTATCAACCAGTTGATTACAAGGATGAGTTTAGAAATAAGGTTTGGCATATTTTGCAATTGGAAAATAAGTCAAAACATGCGTGGACATCTGGTGCCGCTATGGTTGTAAAAAAAGATGGTGATGTTATTAGACCAATTAGTCAAGATGATTTGAATTATACGCCTATGCAAGGAACAGGTAAATTAAAATTGACCATTTCTCCTGATGTTTCGGTTAAGGATTATGAGAAAGAAAAAGAGCGAAGTGTCCGCAAAAAAGAAAAGGATGGATATTTTTATGAAGTAGTTACTGTCTCAGGTGAAATCAATATTCAAAATTTCAAATCAGAAAATATTCAATTAAATATTAAGAAAACGGTTGTAGGAAATCTATTAAACTCAAATTTAGATTGGCTTAAAAGTGCTCGAGTAAATATTCAAATACCTTTAAATAAAATCAATGAAGTTTGTTGGGAAATAAAGTTAAAAGCAGGGGAGAAAAAAGTAATAGAATATGAATATGATGTTTATGTGAGGAGATAAAATCAGCAGAATAAAAAAAGAGGCTGTCTCATAAGTAAAATTATGGGGCAGCCTTTTTCTATTTAGAGAAGAATTGATTATTTTTAAAGGTATGAAAAAGCATAAAAAGAAAGGACACAATAAGGTAGTGTTCAAGGAGTACACCCAAAATCAG
>CAJQQY010000309.1 GCA_905480595.1 uncultured Saprospiraceae bacterium
GCTCAATACCAACCAAAAGTATTTTTCTCAAACGGTCAATCAAGCTACAGGCTTTTCTATCAACACGTTAATACATTGTTATAGAATGGAAGCATTTTTGAAAAAGCTACGTGCAGAAGAATTTAAAATCAAAACTATTGAAGGACTACAATTAGAAGTTGGTTTTAAAAATCGTTCTTCATTCTACTCCGCTTTTCGAAAACTAATGGGTTCTCAAGTGACTGATTTTATTGCTCAAATTAAATCAGATGACGAATAGAGTTGTCCGTAAAGTAGTCCCTTCGTTTACTTTTAAATAAAGCTAAGTTACTTTGCAGCATCAAAATTCAGACTATGAGAAAACTCCTACACTTCACATTCTTCTTTTCCATTTTCGTTTTAAGTTGTTCCCTATTTTCTTCTGACTTACCGACTGAAGAACCAATCAACCCTATTCCATGTCCTTTAGGTTCTTGTCAAAAAGTAACTATCGAATTGTCTTTACAAGGCTATAATTATCATGCTCCATTCACTTGCTACGAATGGACAGTTTGGGGAAATGGAATGCACGTAGATTGGACTGACGGTGGAAGGATTTTGTTTTTCACTTTTCCTAATCATCGCATTTGTAATTCAGAATATCGCATTTGCGCTGAAGAAGTTTGTGATTGCCAATGGCTACCGATTGAAAGTTGTCCAAGGAATAATACATTAACAGTTGCCCTCGATACTTGCCTTTTTGGGAAATCCACACTTTTCCTCGATGTCTTTCTCCAAGATAACTAAAGCCAACTCTATGCGATTAGACACTACTCAAAAACTGATACTTTTAGTTTCTACTATTCTTTTAATCATCTGCATTTCTATTTCCCCAAACAGTTCTATCGAAAAAGTAAAAGCGGTTCCAACTCAATCAGTTTTAGTTCATAATTTGGATTCTTTACTATTTCAAAAAAGAGTCATTCCCAATCGTTTATCACACTTCATTTCGTTTCTGAATCAAAATCTAATCCCTATTCACAATAATTTTGAATTATTGCTCCTTTTATCTAATCCAATTGCTCGTCATCGACTTAGCCAACAACTCCAATTAGATGATGAAATATTTTTATTCCATGCTGAATTGGCTGATTTGATGCAAATCGGAATGTCAGAACTCGATGCTCAAATTCTTCTCTTTAGTCAACGGAATTATCAGAATCCATTTACTGGAACAACTATGAATCTTCAAATTTTAGCTGATGCAAATGCAGAACGACTCTTGGATGATATTGGTGGTTGGATGGCTGGGAATGAGAATCCAATATTTCAACAATACTCGTTAAGTATCGAGGAAATCGAATCTTGGATTTCCCAAGCTAATGCCTTCCCGTTTAAAATATTCGCTGAGAAGCCTTGAAAATGGATTTTCAAGAATGGAAAGGTGTCGTCTTTTTGTTGGAAAATGGAGGCGACATTAACGATTTTTGGTCGCCTATATGCCCACAGTAGGAAAAAGTTTTTTTTGATAAAAAAAAATCACACAAACACCTTACATTTCAAATTAAACAATCCTAATATTAGGATTTCCATATAAATGTAACGCAGCCCATCCGGTTGGAGAATAAAATCCGTGATATTGATTATAGCCTTTTTTTGATACTTTCTTATTTGAATTGAAAACAGCCATGCTTAATTTTTCTCCATTTAATAATGATTCGATAAAACTTCCGAGCCAAGCTGAAGGAATATCTGTACTTAAACTCCATGCTGGAGCTATTACTGCTTGATAACCAAGTGATAATATTTGATACGTAAATGAATTCAACCTTTCTGAATAAATTTCTTTAGAAATTGATGCAGAATCACATACAAACAGAATTGCAATTGTTCCATCACCAAAAAGACGTGAGACACCTTCACCTTTCATTATTGCTTTTCCTTCTTCACCTTCTTTTGTATATAAAGTTCTAAATCCTTCAAACCCTTTTCCTCCATGAGCTAGGAAAATATTAATCGTCGATTTCAATTTAGTTTCTGGTTGAGGAGAAGTATGAATAATCCCATTATAATTAGTTTCAATTATATCTTTCAATTTATCGTAACTTTTACTAATCGCGAAATCTTCATCATCAATAGGTATCCATGCCTCAATACCAAAATCAGATTTTGGAATTTCAATAATTTTCGATTTTTGGATAAACCATTCTAGTGAAACTACATTTGTTATTGGTTTATGAAAAGAAATAAAATCTAAATTGGATTCCTTTGTAATTGATTCTTTGACTTGTTCTTCGTGGTCATCCAAAGTATCTAGCCCATTATTGGTTTCAATTGAAATTAAATTATGTGGAAAAATTGCCAAATTTAGACTTGCAAAAAGAAATATTTCATCAAAATCCATATTAAGTTTCAATTGAGCAAAATTCACTTTTTCTAATATATCAATATAGTCCTGCTCCTGTAAGTTAATTGGATAATCTCCTTTATCATCAAAATAGAAATCAGAAATTTTTGAAAGCCAATTCTTCATTGTAATCAAATCCCATTCTGGAATTTCAATTAATTCATATTCATTTTTATGATTAATTATTAACGAATAAATTTTATCTTCATTATCAAAAATCCAAACCAAAACTTGACCGTCTTCAAGTTTAAGATTTTGAAAAATAAAATCAGAATAATTTTCTAATTTTTCATTCAATAAAATATCTTTTTCCTTAAAAAAGGGAGCTACTTCGACCCCTGCTTTTTCATAAAAAGAAAGACTATTATCACAAATTATCAAATTTGAAAGTAATAGGTTATCAATATCAACTGGCATCAAAGAAAGAGAAATCACATTACTTGTTGCCAACTTCAGCTCATTGAGTTCGGATGCTAAATCCTCATAATTTCTTGTTTCAAAAATCTTTTTTAAAGTTGATTGGAATATTTTTTTTGTTTCTCTCTCAATTGGGAAAAATTTAGCTTGAATTGATTTTAAAGTCTCAACATCAATTTCTTTTTCAAATTTCCGAATCAATTTCTCAAAAGGTTGAAAATTAGAAATAAATCCTTTCTTCTCAATTATTCTAAGATTATACAAAAATGTTAACCAAGGAAGGATTCCATTTTTTTCAAACAAAATGATTTTTTTAGCCGATGTTTTTATAAAATCTTCTACTTCCTTTAAAAATTCTTTCCAATCATTTTGCGGTTGCAATAAAAAGGAATTGTAATAACTTAAAGTAAATCTCTGCTTATCATAATCGTCTAAATCAAAAGTCATCAATGCGTCATAAACTTTTTTCACCATATCTTTAATACCAAAATTTCGGAAGTATATCATGGCATTATAAAGAACATCAATAAGTGTTTCCTTATCATGATTATTAAAACGATTAACAGTTGCTAAAGTTAAACATCCATAAAATGATGCATCAACAGCATTTTTTTGTTGAGTGAAACATTTAAAAAGGCAAGCCCAGCCTGTACTTGGATTATTTTCTCGTTGCAATGAATATTCAAGAATCTCTTCGCAAAAATCTCTTGCTTTTTGATAAAAATTATTGAAATTAAGTATATCTACAAATCCTCCTAAAACTTTTTTGATAGTTTTCTGATATTCTTCTTTTCCACCCACTAATCCCAAATAAATAGTTATAAAAAAAAGAAAATTATCAAACTCCTCTTCAGTATAATACCTCATCTCTAAGACTCCAAAGAAATATTCAATATACCTAACTAAATTTTTAAAATCTTCAGAATTTAATTCATGATTAAGTGTAAAAGACGATGGTCGTACATTTTGAAAATTCCCATTTGTTTTAATAGTTTTCTCAAAAATAATATCTAATTGTGCTTTTGCTTTTTCATGGTCGATTTCAAAATTTGAATTTTCTTCTTTTTCCTTTTTAAGTTTTATTTTTTTTGAAGTGATTGAACTAAGTAAATTTTGAAAGGCAAAAATCAAATGCATTGTCCCAACTGCATCTACGTCTTTAAATATTCTCAATAGTTCAAATCTTAACTTTCTATCCTTTTTATAAAAAGCAACTAAGTCAAAAATTTGAGGAATAACAAATTTTATTCTCTTTTCAATTTCAGTCTTTAAAAAAGAGTTTTCGTCGTTGTCATATTCACTTTCAAAATAATAGAGTTGCTGTAAATATTGCCCAAACTCATTAACTTGAGTCCAGATAATTGAGGAAAGTGGTATCTGTTCTATTCCCTCCGCAAAAATTTGTGGTTTCATTTTTGGCAAACCTACAGGATATTCTTTAATCCTATAATTTTTTAATTTTTCAGTTATGGGTTCAGGATAATATATGAATTTTGAGAAATTGTTGTTAAATTCATCCTCTGTGTTATAATATTTAATAGAGGCAAATTCGTTCGTATTCACTTTTTCTTCTCCTGAAATGATTAATCCTCTTTTATACTCTCCAGTTTTAAAGTAATTATTAAAAAGCTTTATATCTAAAATTTGATTTCCATTTATATTTATTCCACTAAGGGCAGTATGATTCGTAAGGACAATCTTTATTAATTCTTTTTTCTCATGTTTTTCAATCACTTTATCCAACTGAGATTCTAATGAACTGACTTTTTCATTTAAGTCAAAACTAGCAAGTCCTAATTTACTCAATGCATTCTTGTACCCGTTATAGTCAATAGGAAAATCTATTAAAACTACTTGTATACAGATAATAGAGTTTTTTAAATCAATTAAAATGAAATCATCTAACTCTATATTTTTAAATTTATCAAGGTTAACTACATTTAAATAAAAATCATTATCTGATTGAATTGAGAGGTCATCTATTACGGATTTTTTGAATAGCTTATTTTGAATAGGCTGGGGAATAAATTCTTGAAATAAAACATCTAATAAATAGCACTCATTGAAAAAAGCTATTGATGGCAATGCAAAATGGTAAAATTTACCTACCAGAAGTAATGGCTTATCCCATAGGGAATTAAAAAATTTCGGAGTTTGCGTTAATGCATTCAATAATTTTCGAATAACAACTTCCTTTAATTTTGAAGTTTTCTTTAGGTATTTAATAAGAACTTCTTGCTTAATTTTAATTGGAATTGAATTGAGAGTTTTGGTTCTAGAAATATCTTCCAGAATAGCTTTGGTATCAAGTTTTCTAAATGTGAATTTTAAGTGAACTAAAAAATCAAGAATATCACTAGGTGTAATATTCCCTAATTTTTTGATTCTATACGGATGCAAATGAGAATAAAAAACTATTAACGTTGAAAAAGATGGAGCATACTCATACTCATTTAATATTAGTTCTTTCCCTAAAACATTTAAAGTTTGATTGGAAATTGAAATATTTGGTGCAAAATATTTCTTGAATTTATTAAGCTGAAAAATTTCAAGTGCATAAAAAGTTGACTCTAGAATAAGGCTGTTATTTCTATCTTTTCCTACTATTTTCTTTAAGTAATAATCGGGGATAGTTTTAATATTAATTTTATCATCCTCATATTCAAAATGAGAAAATTCATATAAGAATGAACCAAAATAATCTTTTAGATTTACCAGTAGATTAGTTATAATTGTTAATTCTTGGGTTTTCTTATTAACAATATCCACTTTAAGAATCGGTAATGATTTGCTATGTCCGATATCAAAACTGTAAATTATTTTTAATAACTCATCAACCACATCGACATTCTTATCTATAAGGTCATTAACATTTATTTCTTCTCCAAAAATATTTTCTACTGTAAATGCATTAGAATCATTTACATCTCTTGGTAGATAATCCTGAATCCGAGAATTTCCCTTTAATTGATTTTCGGAAGTTTCAGTCATAGCTTTAAAAACTGTAAAATTGGATAGCGACAGGATTTTCTCAACTAACTTATCTGTTTTAAGATTTACTTCTTCAATCAAAGTTTCAATATCCAACATCAATTTCTCATATATTTCATTAAATAGAAAAATTATGTTAATTGTATTATATTTTCCTCCTTCTTGAACAAGTTCAAAATCTTCTTTTAAAATTTCGAATTCTTTTTTAATAGATTCAAAAAACAAATCAGAGTTAAAATCATCAGAGAATGGATTTGTATCTTCATATTCTTTTATAATATTTTTTACTACTTGAGAGAGTGTTATCTTTTTCATTTACGAAAATATTTTTTGAGCGAAATAATCTTGTCTAATTGTTTTTAAACATATTAACAAAATTAATAAATTGCTTTCTAACAAATGTAGATTTTAAAACAAGTTATCAACATCAAAAATCCTTCTGCCACCGAAGCTATCGCCCTCCGCTACTGCAAGCAGATAGCAAAGCTCGATAACTTTCGGCAGCACGCTCAGGGCAGCTTCATTCCATTCCACATCCTTGCCGCCTTTTTGTGCTTACCCTCCAAGCCAATTTACAGGCTTCCCTTTGGTCAGCCAGTAATCCCGCTCGGCAGCAAGTCTGTTCTATTCCACTCCAGCAGCCCTTTTTGGCAAACGCTTCTAGTGACTGCTCAAATAAAATTTATCTGCTAATAAAAATTGAAGGATTAAAAAATTGGGAATCTGAAATTGCTTTAGTAGATTTCGTTTTCAAAAAATAAAATACCATGT
>CAJQQY010000310.1 GCA_905480595.1 uncultured Saprospiraceae bacterium
TTTTTTACCAAAATTAATTGCGCAAGCATTGAAAAAAATTGAGTTACTAAAGTTGTCCAAGCTGCTCCCAATGCGCCATATTTTGGAATCAGAATAAAATTAAAAACAATATTTAGTAGAACAGCAAAGACCAAAATGTAATTCATCTTTTTCAGACTACCATTCGCAGTCAACAAGGTTCCAAAAATATAAGTCCCGCTCACCGCAATAAAACTCAACATCAAAATGCCTAGGACTTCACCCCAATAAGGTGTTGCTTCGAGGTACAACAAGTTGACAATTTCATTTTGGAAAAAATAAGTGGCAACACTCAAAGTGATGGCTCCTGACCAAATCATCAATGCACTCATTTTTACTAAGGGCAAAATGGATGTTTTTTCTTTCAACATTTTTGCAAACATCGGAAGCAATAATCCTGCAAACAAAAATCCTATCATATTACTTGCATCCAACAAACGATAACCTGCACCATAAATTCCAGATTCTTCTTCTCCATTTTCTAAAAGTCGCTCGACCATCACCACATCGATTCGAGTATAAATGGACATTAAAAAAATAACCAAAGCATATGGCGCACTTTTTTTTAAAATGCTTTTTACAAATGTAAAGTCAATGTTATAAGAAGGTGTCACTATTTTATTTTTTACAATAAAAAAAGCAATGAGTGCGGTGAGAAAGAAGGAGGCAGTCTGTGCATAGACGAACCATTCGATTTGAAAGTCACCAGAGAACCTAGGCAGCCAAAGCAATCCTCCACAAATAAAAATCATCAGCAATTTATCCAAAGCAGATATAACACTATCGACTCGATACATTCCTAACCCTGAAATATTACTTCGGAAATAATAAATGAACTGAGCCAAAATCATATTGATTGAAAGGAAAAACAAAATATGCCACACCTCAAAATCATATTTCCACACCCAAGCCATCAAAAAAATGACCACTAAATATGCTCCACCCAATAAGGTTTTTATCGCCAAAATATTTGGAAAGTATTGTTGTAGCAAACTTGGATTTTGAGAAATGGAACGATTATTAAAATTTTGGATTCCAAAATCATTGATGATTCCAAAAAGGTAAGTCAAACTTAAAAGCGTAAAATAAACTCCATAGGTTTCAGTCCCAACTACATTTTGAACAGTTCGGTCGATCCCAAAAATAAAGAATGGTTTAATCAGGAGATTAATAGAAATGAGGAAAAGAATATTGAGGGAGAATTCTTTGTTCATGTTGATTAGGGAATTGGAGAATCAGGTAATCAGTAATTTGGAATGTTGAACCAATAAACTGATTACCTGATTTGCTAATCAACTAGTTACTTAACATCACCGGCATTACCAACATCAAAATATCTTCCCCTTCTTCTTTTTCAGTTGGGTGTAGAATTCCAGCTCGAGTGGACGTAGATAATTCCATTTTGATTTCTTCAGTATCCAAAACGTTTAACATTTCAATTAAGAATTTTGCATTGAAACCGATAGTCAATGGATCACCATTATAGGCACAAGGTAATTGCTCCGTCGCTTCATTAGAGAAATCTAAATCTTGCGCAGAAACAGTTAAGCTACTTTCAGTAATATTTAAGATAACTTGATTCGTCGTTTTGTTCGCATAGATAGCGATACGTTTAAGTGAGTTTTGAAAATCACTTCTTGGAACTGATAATGTATTTGGGTTATCAGTTGGAATTACTGCATTATAATCTGGGTAACGTGCATCGATCAATCGACAAACTAAATGAATATTCCCAGCAGTAAAAAATGCATTGGCATTATTGAATGACAATTTTAAATCTTCATCACTTGGCAAAGAACCTTTCAAAAGATTTAACGCTTTTTTAGGAATGATAAAAGAAGTAGAGACTTGACTGTTGACATTTGAGAAAGTGTATTTCACCAATTTGTGAGCATCAGTCGCTACGAAAGTTAATTTATTAAAATCCACTTGCAAGTAAACTCCAGTCATTGCAGGTCGCAAATCATCATTACTAGTCGCAAACAAAGTTTTAGAAATGGCTTTCCCTAATAAACTTGAATTCAATGTAACCGTATCTACTTCATCTGCCTGTGGAATATTTGGAAATTCATCTCCATTCTCACCTGCTAATTTATATTTTCCATAAGCAGAAGTAATTTCGATACCATAGTTATCTTCATTGACATTAAAAGTTACTGGCTGGCCTGGTAACTCCTTTAATGTATCTAACAATATTCTTGCAGGGACAGCTACTCGACCATTTCCATCAGAATTAACATCAACGGTAGTGACGATAGAAGTTTCCAAATCAGTAGCTGAAATGGTCAAATTTCTACCTTCTATAGTAAATAAAAAATCTTCGAGGATAGGTAAAACAGGGTTGGATCCGATAGCTCCACTTGCAACTTGTAAGTGCTTTAATAAGTCGGATGAGGATACGCTGAACTTCATAGTGGTTCTATTTTTTTCTATTTTAAGGATGGACGGATTAAAATTAATTTTCGTCCGAGGTTTAATATCAGTCTGCAAAAATACATGTTAGTAACCATATTTTTTCAATAAATCATCAACATAATGTTAATAACTTTTTTGGGAAAAAACGAACCATGAACTATGGATTTTAGAATGTGTATGACCGTGGTTCGGGCTTCATCAAGCGTAGCGTCCTAGGTTCGTTTTTATTTAAGAAATTTTAGAAAAAAAGCGTAAATTTGCGCTCTTTTTTGGAGACTTTTTTCAAATTTAAATTGCGGATGCCAGATCGATCGATTCAACCTGAAATTAAAGATATTTCTAATATTCATATTCCTGATTTTCAAGAACATCAGTTGGATAATGGAATTCCAGTTTACGAAGTAAATATGGGGACACAAGAGATATTGAAAATGGAAATTATTTTCAAGGCTGGTCGTCCATTTGAACATCAAAAATTGGTAGCTCGAACGACTTCCGCCTTGCTCAGAGAAGGAACAAAAAAAAGGAAGGCAAAAGAGATTCATGAGATGGTAGATTTTTATGGAGGAACCATGAGTGTGCCAGTCAATTTAGATACTTCGAATATAGTTTTATATAGTTTGACAAAGCATTTTGAAAAACTGTTGGGAGTCTTGTCTGAAATACTTTTGGAGCCTGCTTTTCCAGAAGATGAATTGGAAATTTTTAAAAAAAATAACAAGCAGCGACTCCAAGTTGATTTGACGAAAAATGATGTTGTTGCCTACCGAGCAGTTACAGAAAATATTTTTTCATCAACGCATCCTTACGGATATAATAGTCAGGCGGAAACTTATGATAATTTGTCGCGCAAGGAATTGCTTCATCATTTTGATCGGAATTTTCATGCGGGAAATTGTCAGATAGTAATTAGTGGAAAAACAAGTCCTAAAGTTATTAATCTACTCAATGAATACCTTGGAAAAACGTTAGTTAAAAAAGAAGTAGTCAAAAGCAATGTAATCGAAACTAATTTGATTGGAGAAAAGGTGAAAATTGATTTACCAAATACGCTTCAAACTGCGATCAGATTAGGATGTAAATTATTTAATCGGCATCATGAAGATTATAACGATTTTTATATTTTAAATACGATTCTTGGAGGGTATTTTGGATCACGATTGATGTCAACGATTCGAGAGCAAAAAGGATTTACATATAATATTTTTTCAACTTTAGATCCAATGCATTTTGATGGGTATTTTTATGTGGGAACTGAAGTGGGAAATGAATTTGTGCAACCAACTTTGGAAGCGATTTATGGAGAGTTTGACAAGTTGAAAAACGAACCAATCAAAAAGGAAGAATTAAAAATGGTTCAGAATTATTTGATGGGGTTCTTTTTGACCAATTTGGATGGAGCGTTTAATGTTGCGGAGTTGGTGAAAATTTCTAAAACGGAGGATTTGGCAAAAGATTTTTTTAAAAATATGGTCAACCGAGTACAGTCAATTACTGCAGAAGAATTGATGATGCTTTCGCAAAAATATTTAAAAGAAGAGAAAATGTGGGAAGTGGTGGTTGGGGTTTGAGACCTTTGAATATTGGAGATTTTTTAATCATTTCAACATCAAAAATCAACTAAGAACTTCGAATATTTTTTTCTATCTTCACACCAAATTTTTAAAGGTGTTTTTAACCGTTTTAAAAGTTTTTTTTTATTCAAAAAAACAGACTAAAAAACAGAGAAATTATAAATGAAATTATTTAATTTTTTTACTCAAGAATTGGCGATTGACTTGGGAACAGCGAATACGCTGATTATCCAAGATGGAAATATAGTGATAGATGAGCCTTCAATTGTGGCGTTGAATAGATCAACAGGCGAGACGATTGCAGTAGGGAGAAAGGCAATGCAAATGCATGAAAAAACACATGACAATATAAAAACAATTAGACCTCTGAAGGATGGTGTGATTGCGGATTTTCAAGCGGCAGAAAGTATGATTGAAGGGATGATTAATATGGCTGGTAATAAGCGGAAGTTTTTTACTCATTTGAAAATGGTGATTTGTATTCCATCTGGAATTACAGAGGTCGAGAAAAGAGCTGTTTTTGATTCAGCAGATCATGTGGATTCAAAAGAGACTTATTTGATTCATGAACCTATGGCAGCTGCACTTGGAATTGGATTGGATGTAGAAGAGCCAATTGGAAATATGATTATCGATATAGGGGGAGGAACGACTGAGATTGCAGTAATTGCATTGTCAGGAATTGTTTGTGATCAATCTATTCGAATTGCAGGAGATGAATTTACCAATGATATAATGAACTACATGAAGCGTCAGCACAATATTCTTATTGGAGAAAGAACTGCTGAACAAATTAAAATTCATGTGGGATCAGCTTTGCATGAATTGGACAATCCACCAGAAGATTATGCGGTGAATGGTAGAGATTTGATGACAGGTATTCCAAAACAAATTTATGTAGCTTATACTGAAATTGCTCATGCATTAGATAAGTCAATTAGTAAAATTGAAGATGCAGTTTTGAGAGCATTGGAAACTACGCCACCTGAGTTAGCATCTGATATTTACAAAACAGGTTTACATTTGACTGGTGGTGGAGCATTATTACGAGGCTTAGATAAAAGAATCGAACAAAAAACAAAATTACCTGTACATGTGGCAGACGACCCACTTCGAGCAGTTGTGAGAGGAACTGGAATTGCTTTGAAAAATTCAGACCGGTTTTCCTTTTTAATAGATAGAAAAAGCGTTTAAAATTTAATGGTTAATAGTGAATGATTAATACCGTTTGTGAAATTCACCATTCACAGTTAACCATTGTTTACTTTCCTTCGTCATGAGACAAATTGCTGCAATATTTACGAGAAGTGGAGGGATTTTGGTTTTCTTAATTTTGGAAGTCATTTGCCTTTCGCTTGTGGTTACCTTTAATAAAGACCAAAGAGAAATTTATCATAATTCCAAGAGTATCATGTCAGATAGTATGACTCATGGTTGGGGAGAAATTACCCAGTATTGGAATTTGTCAGCAGTCAATGATAGCTTATCAGGAGTTATTGCAGAATTAAAACAAGAGAGAGACGAGGCGAAATTTTTAAATACCATTAAGCAAGACTCTGCAAAATATTCTACAGCAGATTTCGAACAGCAATACACCTACACCGAAGCAAAAGTTATCAGTAATACGATCAACTTACCTAATAATTTTCTAACCTTAAATAGAGGAATAAAGCACGGGATTAACACTCGAAAGGGTGTATTTGATGCAAGAGGAATTGTTGGAATTGTTATTAGTTCCAATAATCGATACTCAAGAGTGATGTCAATTTTGCATAGAGATTCAAGAATTAGTGCAAAAATTGCAAGGCTGAATGCACCAGGAACTTTGGTTTGGACGAGTATTGGAAATCCAAAATTGATGGAATTGAAATATATTCCAAAGCACTTAAATCCGAAAGTTGACGATATCGTTCAGACAAGTGGCGCCTCCTCGTATTTTCCAGGAGGTCTTCCTATTGGAAAAATTGTCGAAATAGAAGAAGATCCCCAAGGTGGAAATTTTCACTCAATCAAAGTAGAATTATTTAATGATTTGAGTACTGCTCGACATGTATACATTGTCAATAACTTATTTAAAGACGAATTTAAAGAAATAGAGGAGGGAAAAGAAGATGAATAATACTACACTTACACATTCATTAAGATTCTTATTTTTAGTATTTATTCAAGTCTTAGTCTTCCGACAAATGACTGTTGGATGGGGTGATTTCAATTATGTTCATGTAATGATCTATCCTTTATTTATTTTATTATTACCTATTCGGATTCCCGATCCACTTTTAATATTTTTAGGATTTTTACTAGGGATGGCAGTTGATATATTTTATACATCTTATGGTGTTCACGCAAGTGCGACTGTATTCTTAGCATTTATTCGTCCTATCGTATTAAAAATAATGACTCCCAGAGGAGGTTATAATATTAACCATAGTCCGAATATTAAAAATTATGGATTTGTTTGGTTTTTAATTTATTCGAGTTCATTATTATTTTTCCATTTTTTGTTTTATTTTATTGTAAGTGTTTTTACACATGTATATTGGGTAGAAATTGTTTTGCGAACTATTTCTAGTTTTATAGTTTCTTACATTATAATATTGTTGTATGTGAGGATTCTTAATCCACGAGATTAATTTTATGAAAGATACCTTACTATTTCGTCAAAGAGTCATTCAAGTATTATTTTTCCTTTCTGCAATTGTATTGTTAGGGAAAGCATTTTATATCCAAGTATGGGATAAAAGTGCCAGCCAATATGCAGAAGCGGCTACTTTTGGGACTAATATTTTATATCCTTCGAGAGGATTAATCTTTGATCGTAATGATAAATTATTAGTCAACAATAACGCAATGTTCGATTTGATGTTTACTTATAGTCAGATCGATCCAAAAATGGATACACTTCAGTTTTGTGAATTACTCAATATCACAAAAGAAGATTTTATAAAAAATACCAATAAGAATTGGAGAAGCAATAGATACGATAAACGACAGCCTACCACTTTTCTCAAAAAAATATCTACTGAAACATTTGCTCGATTTCAAGAACATCTTTTTGAATATCCTGGATTTTTTGTTCAAGTTCGAAATGTTCGATCTTATCCATATCCAAATGCAGCACATTTATTAGGGTATATTAGTGAGGTGAATTCATTTCAAATTGATAACTCTGATGGGAATTATAAAAGTGGAGATTATATTGGAGCAAGTGGTTTAGAATTTCAATACGAAGAAAATCTCAGAGGGAGTAAAGGTCGTGAATTACTCTTAAAAGATAACCGTGGTCGTGAAGTAGGTGCTTATCGAAATGGGAAGGATGATGAACCAGCTATCTCCGGGATGAATCTAATCTCTTCTATTGATATTGAATTGCAAGCTTATGCTGAACAATTGATGGCAAATAAAACAGGAAGTATTGTTGCCATCGAACCTAAAACGGGAGAGATTTTGACGATGGCAAGTATGCCAACTTACGACCCAAATATTTTGAACATCAATCGAAAAAGAGGAGAAGCATTTGAGCAATTGCAAGCCGATACATTAAAACCATTTTTTGATCGTGCGGTTCAGGCAAAATATCCTCCAGGCTCTATTTTCAAAACAGTAATGGGATTGGCAGCTATGGAAATGGGCGTCACCTCTCCAAATCGATATATAAATTGTCCTGGGTTTTATAATAATAATGGACGTATTCAAAGATGCCACCATAGCGGACCTGTTCCTAATATTGAGACAGCGATTCAGCATTCATGTAATACCTATTTTTTCCATGTGCTAAGAAGTGCTGTGGACAAATATGGCTATACTAATCCATATGAAGGCTTAGATACCTTAGCAAGCTATTGGTCTGATTTCGGTTTAGGTCGCAAACTTGGAATTGATTATCCGCATGAGGATAAAGGAAATATTCCAACTTCGAAAACTTACGATTTTATGTACCCTCGCGAAAAGGGTAGTTGGCGATCACCTACGATTACTTCCATAGGAATTGGGCAGGGAGAAATTCAATTGACTACTTTGCAAATGGCCAATCTAGCAGCTATTATTGCGAATAAAGGTTGGTACCATAAACCTCACTTGATCAAAGGATATAAAGAAAATGGGAAGGAAATGTTATTCGAAAAAACAGATCCGAAAAAGGTAAGAGTCAAAGAAGAGTACTTTCCTCCAATTATTAATGGAATGGAAAAAGTAACGATCAATGGAACAGCTAAAAATGCTGCTATCCCTGGAATCGCGGTTTGTGGAAAAACTGGGACTTCGCAAAATCCACTTGGAGCAGACCATTCTGTTTTCTTTGCATTTGCGCCAAAAGATAATCCTAAAATTGCAATTGCAGTTTATGTTGAACATGGAGTTTGGGGAACAAGGTATGCCGCACCAATTGCAAGCTTGATGATTGAAAAATATTTAACGGGTGAAATATCTCAATCTAAAAAGTTTTGGGAGACTAGAATGTTGGATGCTGATTTGATTAAAATTAATCCATA
>CAJQQY010000311.1 GCA_905480595.1 uncultured Saprospiraceae bacterium
TGCAATGCTGCATCAAAAATGGAATTACCTGTGGGATGAAAACTTTTTTTTCATTAGATTGTGGTATTATATATTTTAGCAATATTGCTCCTTGGGAAGGTAACGCTTTTTTGGCTGCGACGAAGGAGCTTTGTTCAACAAAGGATACCCAGACAGAAAAACCCATCGATGAATGGGAAGAAATGGTTCACAAAAATGCCAATTCATTAATTGATGATGGAAAATTTTCGATTATAGAATTAGCGACGGCGATGAATCTGAGTGAGCGACAATTTAGAAGAAAGTTAAAGCAAAAAACAGGATTGCGGCCTGCTGATTATATGCGTGAAATTAAGTTATTAAAAGCTAAGGATTTTTTAAAAAACAATACTTATTCCACCGTCGCAGAAGTATGTTTTTCCGTAGGATTTTCGACACCAAAACACTTCTCAAAAATATTTAAAGAAAGATTTGGAGAAAAACCCTCTTATTATTTAGACAAGAGAAAAACATCCTAAACCCATTGATTTTCCTAGCTTTAAGGCTATCTCTTTTATAAGGATGTCCTTTTATTACCCCTACAATGTCCGCATTCTTCCCCTTCCTTTTTTTATTTTTTCATTCAATAGCACGTACTTTTGTAGGAAGTATCAGAGAAACATGAACATTTAAGGTTTATTTTTCCCACCGCCAAGTATATTAATAAAAAAAAGACTTAGAGTAATTTTGAAAAAAAATTACTCACTATTCAACTGAGTATTTGAAGGTTTTCACTTTCATTACAGTTTGTTAATTAAGAAAATTTAATTTTTAATTTCCAGATGAAAAATGAAAGTAAAACCCTCATTTCAAGGTCTGATTGAACTTCTAAAAATATAAAGAAATATTTTTAAGGGTGTTGTTTTAGGTCATGCCACATAGAAAAATGTGGCGTGACTTCTTTTTAAAAAAATATAAATTTTATAGAAAAAATCAAAAGGAGTTTTTTAAACTTTACTTACACAACTTTATAGTGAGTTTTTAACCCAATCACTATCACTTAAATAATTTCCCAAAAAAAATATTTAAGGGTGTTGTTTAAGCCGTGCAATGATTTATCATTGTGCGGCTATTTTTTTAACTAATAAATATCTTTATTTAAAAATGGAATTAATGCTAAGACCATCGCTTCAACATAAAATTGAGTACGATCAATTATGTTATCGGTTAAAATTCCAACTGCTCCATTTTTTTGTTTTGAATTAGAATGTCCAAAAACAATATCATCTGCTTCTCCTAATTCTTTTCCTTGATTGATCAATTCGACTACTTTTGGTGGGAGAAAAAAAGTTCCAGTTCTAGCTTTTCCTTTTTTGTCTTTTGATAAAATAACAATCCATGCAAAGGCCATCATCTCTTCTCCCATTTTTTCAATTCCACCTTCGATCCCTACCCAAAAATTTGCATTAGGGAAATCTTTTTTAGCATGAGTTGCTCGATTGATCGCCCCATCTAATGTTTCCTGATTTGACATAGGTTGATCACTTACATCCGATGGAACAGAAACACCTTCGCATTCAAAATCCAAATTGGAAAAAACCTTTTGGTAACCCAACTTTACCGAATTAATTTTAATTGGGTTTTTAGAGGCTACAATTATTTTCGATCCCATTACTTAGGCATTTTCGTAGTTTTGATTCCGTAAAAAAACAAGTAAATACCAAAAATCGCTTGAGCGCCCATCATCAATACTTTTAACTTATTCGTCTCTGGTGTCCAACCTTCCAACATAAAAAAATAAACTGAAGGCGCAGCTAATAATGCTCCAGCGAGGAAGAACATTCTCTTATCTTTTTGATTTTTATTTTCCATTAGTTAAAATTTTTAATTTTAGCTTACACCCTTTCATGACTTATTTTTGTATTTTAATCCTAGGCGTTGCCCAATAATATCTATAAGCTTCAATATATAAAAGGGTATTTCTCCTTATTCATACTTTTTCGCATTCACCGCAGGATTCGCATACATTCCTAATAGATATTTTGCTCCTTCTCCTTCCTCATCATCAACTAATTGATCTATTTGAGATTGAAAATATTGAGTATACTTTTCTTTTTCTTCAGTCGAATATTTATCAGAAAAATCAGAAGAAGAATTGAGCAAATCATGAGCTACATAATTGACTGGATTTAATTGATAATTAGTATGAATAGATTGATCAATTATATTGGCCAATAACTCTAATTGTTGTTTTCCATTTTTAGCAGTATCGAGCACTTCCAATTCTTCATCTAATGGTTTCCCAAAATTAAAATGTACTTTTCCTTTTTTTCCACGAATACCTAAAAGCATATTATTGAGATCTTCTCTAAAAGATTTTTTAAAATCAGGGTCTCTTTTTTTGTTCAAAAATTCTTGAGTTTTGAGCAAATCAGTTGGATCAAATTCATAGGAAATTGCAACGGGAACCACTTTCAAACTTTGAAAATATTCCTTCAACATTTTCCCTCCACTCAAACTTATCATTTTCAAAAGCCCTGGTTGAGTTCGATCATTTCCATCTTTTGCCCGACCTCCTCGTTGAGCAATCCAAACAGAATCTACTTTTTCCAAAATCATTCTTTGAATATATTTTGAAAGTTCGATAGAATATGCATACAATTCTCTCGGAGTACCTTCTCGTTTGACCACAAAACTTTTATTAATTCTAAAAAGAATTTCAGATGTTCTATTTTTCATCAGATTATCTCCAATTGCGATTTGACTTGTAGAAATTTGATTTTCAAACAACATTAAATTCAAATAGGCTGAATCCAAAACGATGTCTCGATGATTAGAAATAAATAAATATTTATCCTCCTTCTTTAAGTTTTCCAAACCACTAGCAGACAGCTCAGAAATACTCACTTTCTGGATAGTTTTTAAAAAAGGTTGAGTGATATTGGCTTGAAAATCATCAATGGTTTTGACACTACCTTTGACTTTCATGATTTGGTCATATAATTCTTCAGGCAAAAATGCCTTCATGCCTTCCATAAATTTTTCATGTTGAGAAACTTCATGGATGCCTTGCTGCACTTCCTCGTCTGTTAAAAGATCGAGAATAATTTCATTTTCTTGCATATTATGTGATTGTTTTCTTTCTGCAAATATCATAAAATTTCCGGTTTTAGAAGGTGATTTGTTTTGAAGTATTTTTAAAAATATCATTCTCCGGTTCCGGCCTTCTCTCAAATTTTGTCAAATTAAAATAATGGTTCTTAAGCCTTACCTGTTAAATCAACTTAGAGGAGTTGAATTTGAATAATTTTTAAACAAAAATCTATTTATCATAAACTCTCGTAGGTATGTTGATTTTCACCTAAACCTAAAAAAAATTTCAACATGAGAATTTTATTGCTTTCTATTTTATTCTGTATCGGTACAATGTCAATTGCATCTGCCCAAAAATCAGTAGGATTTACCTTAAAAAACCCAACTGCAAAATCTATCCCTTTGTGGATTCCTTCTGTAATGAATCCGAATTTATCTCCATTTTCTACTAGTGGTGTAAGATTGAGAGTTGGACAAAAAATATATTTTAAGCATAAAATGAGAAAAAAATTACTGCTTGAAGTGACAAATGAATATGATGAGCAATCATTGAACGTAGCTAAACTAATTCGAGAACGAAAAAAACAACTTAACCTAAAGAGTTAAATCACATTTGTAACCAATCCGATTTTCCAAAGTACCCAAAGAGATATTTGTTTTTTTTATTAAAAATTCAAAGTTATGAATTCAAAACTCTCCTTTCGGGTACTTCTGTTTTTCTTCTTCATGAGTTTTTCTTTTTTGGGAAATACGCAACAAGACCTTTCTCCACAATTTTATTTAGATTCCATTTTTCATTTGGCAAAAGAAACTTCGGTAGTAAGAAACGAAGTCAATTGGACTGCTATCAAAAAAGAATATGATCGCCTTTCAATAAATGCAAAAACTGAAAAGGATATCATTCCTGCAGTAAAATTTTTACTCAAATCATTAGATGATTTTCATGGTAGAATTTGGGTCGATCAGATTCCACACAATGGAGTGGTCAAAGAATTTGTAAAAAGTGATTTCGAATTGCCTCCTGATTTATTCAAAGAATATCAATATGGAAAAATTCCTTTTTCTGGAAAAATGGTTCAAAAAAAATATGGATACCTCCTAATCCCTGGAATTATGATGAGCGACCAAGATGAATCCAATGCTCAAAAAATAAAATCACTCGTTTGTAATTTGCAAAAAGAACATCAACCTAAAGCATGGATTTTAGATTTAAGATTGAATGGAGGAGGAACTATGTTTCCAATGTTATCTGGACTTTCTCCATTTTTAGGTGAGGATACCATTGGTTATTTTTTGAATCCAGCAACGGGCTACAAAGATTCTTGGCATCTTAAAAATGGGAATTTTAATTTTAGTGATTATCAATACACTAACTATGAGATGAAAATAGAGGGCTGCAAAAATATTGATTTAGAAAAAACTAAGGTAGCAGTTTTGATAAGTGCATCGACATCAAGCTCTGGTGAGGTAACGACCTTGGCTTTTCGCAATCGAAACAACACAATCTTAATTGGAGAAAACACAGCAGGCTACACAACAGGTGTTTCATGGAATGTACTTTCCGATAAGGTGGTCATGCAATTAGCACAAAACTACTATGCTGATCGAAAGAAAAACATGTATAAAGGAACTTCAATTTTGCCTGACCTTCATGTTCGGGGTGGGGAAGATTTAGATAATTTAGAAAAAGATAAAATGGTTCAAGAAGCTATTAATTGGATCGAAGAAAAGTAGCATGTAGTGGTTTGCTTTAGCAAACCACTACGTTTTTTTTGATCGCATTATGGATAAAATTAGGCTTTTACTTAATAGGTCTTTTTTATATCTTTGGTCCTTTCAAAACTTTAACTACTTAATTTATTAGCATGAAAATATATCTCACCTTGGCAATTCTATTTTTTGCCCAACTACTATTTTGTCAATACGAACCTTTCGATAGTAAAGGAGACATCCCAAAAGACTTCACCACTTATTCTTATCAAAAATATAAAAAGGAATTAGAAAATGTAGACAGAAAATCAAAGAGAAGATCTCGAAAAAATCAAAAAGAGTTTTTCCTAGAAAGTAATTTCGGCATTGATGATCTGCTACAAAGTGGATATGTGATGTTCAATGATCCAGTTTCCGAATACGTAACTGAAATTGCAAATGTATTGTTAGAAAACGAACCTGAGTTGAAAGGTAAACTTAGATTTTATACGGTAAGGTCTAGTTCAGTTAATGCCTTCGCGACCAACCAAGGAGTTGTTATTGTCAATATGGGATTGATTGCACAATTGAAAAATGAAGCTCAATTAGCATTTATTCTAGCTCATGAAATTTCACATTTCAAAGAACAACATGCGCTGAAATTTTACTTAGAGTCAAAAGAAATTGATCGTCAGAATAGTCGAAATATATTGAGAAGAAAAAAATTTGAAAACACTTTAACTAAAAATCAATTTTCAAAAGAGCAAGAATCTGAAGCAGACGAATTAGGTTTAGAGTTATTTTTAAAATCAAAATATAACCTTGATGCAGTAAAAGGAGCATTCGATGTATTGCAATATGCCTACTTGCCACTTGCAGATGTTACATTTAATAAATCTTATTTCGAAGATGAATATTTAGTTTTCAAAGAAGATTATCACTTAAACACCATTAACCCAATTTCCACAGAAGTGGATGAAGATGATGAAGAAAGTACTCACCCAAGTTTGCCTAAAAGGAGAATTGCTGCTGATAATATAATCAGAAAAAACTCCAATGAAGGTCGAGTAGACTATGTTATTTCAGAAAGTAGATTCAAGGAATTAAAAAAGCGAGCACGATATGAATTATTAGAATACCAGTTGCGTGATTATGCCTTTTATGAGTCTCTTTATAATGCCTACTCCTTACAGAAAGAATTTCCAGAAGATCTTCATTTGAAAAAAATCATAGCAAAATCTTTGTATGGTTTTACAAAAATGAGAAACGCTCGTCAATTTTCCGACTATAGATTAAAGCATAAAAAAACGGAAGGTGAAATAGGAAGAGTTGTTTATTTCATTAACGAACTTGAAAAATTTGAGATGAATGCATTAGCTCTTCGATACGCTTATTCACTAAAAGAGGAATTCAAAGATGATGTAGTATTTCAAGATATGATCAAAGATCTTTGCCAAGACATGGTGAATAAACATAGCAAAAAATTAAAAAAATTCAAGACCGGAAAAGCACCCAATTCTGCTAATTCACCACTTCCAGAAAAACCTGATGAAGATGCCTCTGATGAAGAAGTAAAGAAATATGAAGAGTTATTAAAAAAACAAAAGGAGGAAGGATATAATAGATATACCTTTCATGGTTTAGGTGATTTTTTAGAGCAGGATCATTTCAATGCAATGGTTGATGACTGCAAAGACATCAAAGAGAAAAAACGTGAATGGGAAGAATCAGATGATAACAATACAATCAAAAATGGCGAATTTGCTTTAGGTGAAAACAAGGTTTTATTGATCAATCCATTTTATGTAAAGTTAAACCGTAATTTTCAAAAACAACTTTTGATAAAAACAGAAAAAGCACAAATGAAATTTAATGAATCCATTCAAAAAAATGCTGATCGGTTAGATTTAAAATTAACTGTAATTGATCCTAATAATTTCACCAAAAAAGATGTCGAAGAGTTTAATGATTTTAAAGAAATTCAAGAATGGTTTGGTCATCAAATGAATATGGAAGATGATTTTAAAATGATTGCTTTTAATCAAGAACGTATCAATGCTCTAACAAAAAAATACAACGTGGACACGTTTGTTTGGACAGGAGTAATGACTGGAAAAAAAGGAAAAAACTCTTTTGATGTTATTGGCAAACTTATCTTCAATCAATTTTCTTGGTTATACACCATGATTACACCTAAGGGTGAAAGTATCATTTTTTCTCTTGCGCTGGATAGCGAAACGGGTAGAGCAAGAATGGGGTCATTTGATTATGTTCCCTATATTGATCACAAAGATATTATCAAACAAAGAACCTATGATATTCTATCTCAGGTAAAAAAGAAGCGTAAGCGATAAGTTTCACTTTTGTTTTTTTCTAACTTTTTTTGACATTCTTAAAACAACATATAAATAAAAACTTATGTTTCGTAAATATATATTCTTAATCTTATTTTGCATTCTCTCTTCTTTTGCTGCTCAGAGTCAGAAAAATGTACCTGGGTATTTGGGTAAAAAAGCTTTTGTAGATTATAACTTTAATGCACCTTTTCTGCTTTACTTAGGACCAAAATGGAATAACTTTATGCATAACGTTAATTTCAATTATGTTATCCGAAGACGTGCCCAAATTGGATTAACTGTTGATTTTTTTAACTTACATGCTATTCCTTCAACAGGTATTGAAAGTATAAATGGGGAGAAAATTTATAGTTCAGTTTCAGGAGGAGGAGTTGGAGTTAATTTTGATTGGTACTCTAAAAAATCCATCGCTCCTGTCGGTAATTATTTTCGATTATCCGTAAAAAAATTGTTTGGCCAATTTGAAGATTATGATTACGGAAATGGAACCTCCTTTATTGTTGATGGCGATTATGATGAGTTCGCATTGGAATTCGGTTATGGAATCAGGAGAATATTTTTTGACCAGATGGTTTTTAATGTCGGTGGTTCATTTGGATTTATTCCTGGTGGTGGATCAGATGGTACCGATGAAAGAGGTTATGCTTATGCTGTCGCAAGTTCCTATATTTGGAGGCTTCATGTTGGTGTAGGTGTTTTACTTTTTTAAAAAAACTACCAACCTAAATATAATTCTAAAAAAGAGAGCCCGTAAATAACAATGTATTTACGGGCTTTCCTTTTATAAAAAAATGTACTGAGAAAGTTAACCGGTAAACTAATAATCAATTACTTTTTCACATCTTTCATATTGTACAATTTCAATCCATCTTTATAATACTTATCCCCTTCCTGCCAAAATACTGATTCATTCGTATTCGCAATCAAGCGACAAGCATAAACATATGATTTGAAAAATTTAGTCAAATAGTTATAATCCAAAGATTCAGGATTATCTTGAGGCTGGTGATAATACTTATTTACTTCATCATCCATTTTAGTTATTCCCATTCCGAATGTTGGAGCAGGAACACCCTTTTTCGCAAAATTCACATTATCAGATCGATCAAATAATCCTTGCTCAGGCATATTATCTTTGATCGCTTCCAATCCAAATGCAGTACATGCTTTTTCAATTAATGGTCGAGCCAACGTTCTTTCTAAACCAATAATCATCGCCTTCGTCGTATCATTATATCCTGCATTATCACTATTAAAACAGTAAGTCATTTTCTCCAAAGGAATCGCAGGATGATCTGCATAATAGGATGAACCTAATAATCCTTTTTCCTCGCCTGTGAAAAAGATAAATACTGCAGAACGTTTTGTTGGATACTTCGCCAAGTTTTCAGCAGCTGATAAAACAGTTACACTTCCTACTGCATTGTCTCGGGAACCATTGTAAATTGAATCACCTTCAACTGCTCGACCAACTCCAACGTGATCATAATGGGCAGAATAAATAATGTATTCATCTTTTAATTTTGGATCAGATCCTTCCAAAACCCCAACGATATTTTGCGTTTTGATTTTCTCTTTTTTCATCCCTTCAATTTTCAGATTCGCTTTCAACCCATTTGCAGATCTTAATTTTGCAACTGCTTCTGCATTCGAACCATTTATCCACACGTGTGGAAATGGACTTGCATTATCATCATCTCCTGAATCATCCACTTTCATTTGTGGTGAATTCAAAAATCGAATTAAAAAATTATAAGGTAATTGAGCATTATTATAAATCTCAATTAATGCTTTGGCTCCAGCAGCCTTAACCGCATTTCGTTTGTCACGGCCTGCAAAGAACCAAGATTGTGGACTATCATCTCCTTCAAATCCACACATTACAACTACAATCTTTCCTTTGACATCCAATCCTTTCAAGTCTTCCTCTGTTCCTCTATTGGCAAAAATCATCTCAGATTCCATCTCCATATTTTCACCTCGAAGCATCAAAAAGCCATCAGGCAATGGCAAATTAAATTCATCAAAACTTAAAGATCCACCTGTTGGAGGCATTGCATTTACCAATGGAACATTTTGGTAATAACCATTAATTCCTTCGCCATAGGCTGGCTTAATACCATATCTCAACAAGCTAGTTGCTAAATATTTTGCAGCAATATCTAATCCTTCAGAAGGAGTATCTCGACCTTTTAATTCATCGGAAGCCAAATAATAAATATGGCTTTTAATGTTGTTGACATTAACGGTAGATTCAGCGATGGTTTTATCAGTCATTTCCATCACAGCAGTCATTGGCTTTTTAGTCTTACAGGAAAGCATTAATAATGCTAATCCAAAAAATAGAGCAATTTTATTCATAATTATACTTAGTATTTTTTTTGAAAAAATAAATTGATTTTTAAAACGAGCACAAAGATAAAATTTTGAGAATAGCGATTTTGATTTTTTTTTTATTTAAAACCTAAAAATGTAATTTTTTGAAGTATTCAAGTCAATTAATATCTTTTTATAATTGACAATATATTTTATCAAACGTGACAAATACCTTTTTGGTTAAAAAAATCTTAAAGCCACTATTCCTCCCCATCCCTTTTCAAAAATCCATAGTCTTCCCTATTAAATCTTTAATCCTAATTTTGTAAAATAAAAAAATCGTTATGAAAAATTTATTATTGCTATTAGCCTTCGCTAGTATTTTAGTTTTTAATTCAAGTTGCACCAAAGACGATGGTGACTGCGTCTGCATTGAAATTTACGCACCTGTTTGTGGAGATGATGGAAAAACTTATGAAAATAGTTGTAAAGCTGATTGTGCTGGAGTCACTTACTCTGAAGGAATTTGCCCAATTGAAACAACTGGTAGAGTTTTAGACCTAGGCGATCCTGCAGTAGATGGTTGTGGTTGGGTGCTTCAATTTGAAGTTGATGGAGATTTAACAAATCATCGAGCAGATTCGTTATCAACCGATTTTCAACAAAATGATTTACAAGTGAAAATTGAGTATAAAACTACCTTTGAACAATCAGTTTGTGGACTGGCTGGGATGATTCCTATTATTGAGTTATTAAGTATAGAAGAACTTTAATCTTTGTTTGATAAAAAACATAAAAAATGAGTCAGTTTCCGTAACCATTTTACCTTTGGAATTGTTTAATATTCGTAGTTTCGCAAAAAAATAAAAACTCAATATATTATGATTTCAAAAAAAATGGAAAAGGCATTAAATCAACAAATTGCCCTAGAAGGATATGCTTCATTTTTATATTTATCAATGGCAACATGGTGTGGAAATGAAGGTTTGGATGGTTGTGAAAGATTTATGCAACGACAGTCTGAAGAAGAAAACATGCACATGTTGAAAATTTTTGAATACATGAGCGAAGTAGATGCTATAGCTTTGACACCAGCAATTGCTCAAGTTCCTCACAAATTTGGAACACCTCAAAAAATGTTTGACATGGTGTACAAGCATGAGCAAAAAGTAACTAAATCAATTCATGATTTATTAAAAATTGCCAAATTAGAAAATGATTACACAACTGAAAATTTCCTTCAATGGTATATAGCTGAACAGCGGGAAGAAGAAAATTTGATGCGATCAATTTTAGATAAAATTAAGTTAATTGGCAAAAGTCCAATGGCACTTTACTACATTGACAAAGAAGTTGAAGCAGTAAATGCGTTAGAGGAAAAAGCTGAAGAAGGAGAATAAATTAAGACGAACAACAAATA
>CAJQQY010000312.1 GCA_905480595.1 uncultured Saprospiraceae bacterium
AGAAACTAAGGAATTAAGAATTTATGGATTGGGAGGAGATGATATTTTTGACATTAAAGGTGATGGTAAATCGAAAATAGTTATTCGCGTTTTAGGGAACTCAGGTGATGATCTTTTTAAAGATGAAGCAAAATCTTCGAAAACAAAAACACTTATTTACGATAAAGGAAAAGGAACAAAATTCGAAGTGGGCAAAGGCAGTAAAATTGTCAATCATTGGAATAAAAAAATATATGATTATGATCGAACTGCTTTTGATTATAATTGGAATACTCCGATTCTAGGTATGTCCTATAACAATTTTAATGGGTTGAGTTTAAAATTGGGAACTACTTTTCTTCGTCAGAAATTTGGGAAAAAAGATTATGGAAGTACTCATTCTATTTACGGAACTGCCTCTACAAAAAAGAATTTCGCAGCCAATTATGCTGCTCGATTCCACCATGTTTTAAAAAATTGGGACATTCCATTTGAGATAGATTTTGCTAGGCCTGAGTTTAGAAATAACTTTTTTGGAGTTGGAAATAATACAACTAATAAAGAAGAATTACAAGATGCTAACTTCTATCGTTTTTCTAGAAATAAATTTTCGATAGAAACTGGAGTTGGAAAACAATTCTGGAAAAATAGTAGTCTTGACTTTTTGGTAGGTTACGAAACCAGCAATTTTGATGATCCAGGAAGTTCTATTCTTTCTGAAGACACCACCCTTTTTGGTTCAAACATTAAACTTGGAGAAATACCTCTCAAAGCAAAAGCCATCATTGATTTTAGAGACCAAAAAGGATTTCCATACAATGGTATTTTATGGTTATTAGATTATAGATTTGGAACTATTGTAGTAGGGGTTCCAGAAACTACCACTTATGGAGTCGCTGCCAGTTCTATCGAATATTATATCTCTTCCAAACATCAAAATCCAATCACACTAGGCGTTCGTTTTGGTGGCGCTGTATCGCATGGCGATGTTCCATTTTATCATTTACCCAATATCGGAGGCGCATCTGGATTACGAGGGTTTATTGGTGAGCGATTTACAGGCGAGTCTAGTTTGTATTTTAATTCTGAAATCCGATGGCAATTATTTCAAAGGTACACTTCGTTCGTTCCAATCAAATTTGGGTTAAAAGCTTTTTATGATACAGGTCGAGTTTACTCAGATTTGGATGATGCGAACGATACTAAATGGCACGCAGGATATGGTGCTGGAATTTTTATAGTTCCATTAAATGAAGCGGTGAGTATTTCCTTGCAAGTTGGATTCTCAGAAGAAGAAAGGTTTTTCCCTGTAATTAGTTTTGGGAGAGCGCTATAATTTTTCAACTCATTACTAAAAAAATAATATCCCTATATTTAAAAAATTGAAATCTAAAAACAAAATGAAAAAATCAATCCATACACTTATCGTCCTACTTTTAATTTTTATGCTTCCGTCGTGTGCTACCTTTAAATTGCAATATGACAGAGACAATAAAGATTGGAAAACTGAGAGTGCCAAAGCTCCTCAAGGAAAACTAGAACATACTTTATTCCTTATCGGTGATGCAGGAAATTCAAAAGATGGAAATACTCCTTCTCCTGCCTTAGCACTTTTGCAAAAAAAATTAGCAGAAGCAAATGAGAATAGCCACGTTGTTTTTTTAGGAGACAATATTTATCCGTATGGAATGCCTCCTAAAAGTGATGATGAGGATCGTGTAAAAGCAGAAGCTCGATTGGATGCACAACTCAATATTTTAAAAGATTTTAAAGGTGACCCGATTTTTATTGCAGGGAATCATGACTGGATTCGTCATGGATTAAAAGGTATAAAACGTCAAGAAAAATATATCGAAAAACATCTGAACGCTGGAATTGAAGATGACGATGATTGGAAAAATTACTTCTTGCCCGACAATGGTTGCGGTGGCCCAACAGTTGTAGAAGTCAATAAAAATTTAGCTTATGTTATTATTGATTCCAATTGGTATCTAAGAGACTGGGACAAAGATGCTGCAATCAATGATGGATGCGACGCCAAAAACAAAAGAGTATTTGATTTTCTTTTTGAAGAATCATTAAGAAAAAACCGGAATAAAAACGTGGTGGTTTTAATGCACCATCCTTTAAATTCTTATGGTCCTCACGGTGGAAAATATGCAGCAAAAATGCACTTGTTTCCTTTGACCGAGGTTAATAAGAATCTATACATTCCATTGCCGATTCTTGGATCATTAGCTGCTATTGGAAGAGGAACGATTGGAAGTCGACAAGATTTGGCTCATCCCGGATATCGTGCAATGAAGAGATCATTGCTTGCCGGTGCAGGAAAAAATGGAAGTTTTATTTTTGCTGCAGGACACGAACATAATTTGCAATACATCGAAACAGATCAAAATCAATTTATCGTTAGTGGTGCAGGTTCCAAAAAGAACCCAGCTAATTTAGGAAAGGGAGCTCAGTTTGTTTATGGTGGTCAAGGATTTTCCAAATTAGAATTTTATGAAGATGGAACTACTTGGTTAGAATTTTGGCGATCAGTTGAGGGTGACGAAAATGGAGAATTAGTTTATAGAAAAAAAATTAGAGACAAATTAAAAATTTATGAACGAGAACAAATGACAGAGTTTCCAGAATTCGAT
The DNA here is from genome assembly GCA_905480595.1 of uncultured Saprospiraceae bacterium. Classification (GTDB taxonomy): domain Bacteria; phylum Bacteroidota; class Bacteroidia; order Chitinophagales; family Saprospiraceae; genus CAJQQY01. The sequence continues at coordinate 2,622 of CAJQQY010000312.1, forward strand.
CAAAAAAAGGATTCCGTAAATAAATTGTTATTAACTCGTAAAGTAAAAAAAGGATCAAAATTTAGAAATGTCTTTTTGGGAAAACATCATCGTGAGACTTATGTTACCAAGTTTAATTTTGAGGTACTAGATTTGTCCACTTATGCAGGAGGATTAAAACCTATCAAACGTGGTGGTGGTGGACAAACTAATTCTGTCAGATTAGAAGACAGTCAAGGACGGCAATATACTATGCGTGATATGACTAAGGACGCTTCTCGATTAATGCCCTACCCTTTTAACCAAATGGATTTGGCAGGTTCGATAGTTGAAGATACTTATCTGGCAACTTATCCATTTGCTCCTTTGGTCATTCCTAAAATGGCCGACGCCGCTAAAGTTTATCACACCAATCCAAAGTTATTTTATATTCCAAAGCAACCAACTTTGGGAGAATACAATGATGTGTATGGAGGCGCTGTTTATTTATTTGAGGAGCGACCGGTGACAGAATGGAGAGAAAATGCAAGTTTTGGAAATCCCATCAAAATTTTAAATACTGATAAACTCGTTTCTAAAATCACTAAAAATAATAATCACAAAGTAGATCAAGCATGGGCTCTTCGAAGTCGAATGTTTGATATCATGATTGGTGATTTTGATCGACATGATGATCAATGGCGATGGGCTTTGGTAAAAGACGAGGATGGAGAAAAATTGTATCGTCCAATTCCTAGAGATAGAGATCAACCCTTCTCTAACTATGATGGAATCTTAACCGTGATTGCTAATAACTTTGTTCCATTTTTACGTTTGCTAAAACCATATAAAGCTAATGTCGGAAACATAAAATGGACTACTTATAATGGACGAATTTTCGATAAATCATTTATTGGAGAAATGGATTGGGAAGATTGGGAACGCGAAACTAAATACATTCAAGATAATGTAACGGATGAAGTTATTGATGAAGCTTTTAAAAACATGCCGCTTGAAGCACAAAAATTAGCAGGTGATGAAATAAGAGAAATCGTCAAACAACGTCGGGATAATATGATGGAGATTGCTAAAAAATATTACACCTACCTAGCGAAAGAAGTAGACATCTATGGAACTGACAAAAAAGAATTATTTGAAATTACTAGAATGGAAAATGGAGATGTAGATGTCAAAGTTTATGATTCTAACAAAAAAGGAGACAAACAAAAATTAGTTTACCATCGGCTTTTCCTAAAATCTGAAACCAAGGAATTAAATATTTATGGTTTAGGAGATGATGATATTTTCAATATTACAGGTGGAGGAAATAAAGGGATTTTCATTCGGACAATAGGTTGTCTTGGGAAAGATACTTTTAATGACAGTTCAAAAGTCGGAGGGTTTGGCAAAAAAACTTGGGTGTATGATACTCCAACTGGGAACACATTAAACTTAGGAACGGAAGCTAAAAACAAAACATCCAACCATCGAGATAACAATATTTATGATAGAGAAAATATTCATTACGAATATGATTTCCTAATGCCATTACCAGTTATCGGAAGTAACCCTGATGATGGATTCGTTTTTGGAGCCTTTGCCAACTGGGTAAGATATGGTTATAAAAAATTTCCTTATTCACAATTGCATCATTTGTCAGTAACTGCAGCTGCTAGTAAAGTTTCCGTTGATGTCATTTATCAAGGTGAATTTATTAGAACAGTTGGAAACATGGATTTCACCATTGACTCTCGTTTTTATGGCGATCGATTTGCCTACAACTTTTTTGGTCTTGGGAATAATACTTCCAATGTAGCAAATAAGTTGTCTTTAAATCGAGTTCAAAATAGCTTAATTTATGTGAACCCAAACTTGAGAAAATTGATTGCAAGAGGAAATGGAGAAATATTAATTGGAGGAACAATTCGTCGAATTGGAATAGAAAGAAACGATGATGAACCTAGATTTATAGATGGCTATGGAGAATCAATTCCAGATTTCTTTGATCCAAAATTACAACTTGGGGCAAAATTTGAATTCAATTATGAAAACTCAGATAATCCTTTAATTACTCATTCAGGCACTAAATTTAATTCAAGTTTAAGTTGGGAAAATGACGTTTTGGGCGATGCCGTTAATGTCGGAAAATTAAAAGCGAGTCTTGCTTTGTTTTATAGTCTAGATAGAAGGCAATACATTACATTGGCTACACGAATTGGAACGCAGCATAATTTTGGAAAATTTAATTTCTACGATGGAGCAATTATCGGAGGTACGATTAACGGAACACCATCTACCCTAAGAGGTTATCGAGCGGAACGATTTGCAGGAAATACTTCTTTCTATCATAACTCTGAAGTTCGTATCAAACTATTTTCTTCGACCAATCGAATTTTACCATTCACTATTGGAGTTCATGGAGGATTTGATTATGGTAGAGTGTGGATTGATGATGAAGTGTCTGACAAGTGGCATAAAGGCTACGGAGGTGGTATTTGGTTTAGCCCCGTAAATGCATTGTTATTTAGGGTAGAATACTTTGAATCCGAAGAGGAGGAATTGATAACAATAGGGGCGGGATTTGCCTTTTAATTAAAAAATCTTAGAATACAATTTAGCCCTTTCAAAGGTCAATCTTTTGAAGGGGCTTTTCTTTTAAAAAATAACATTAACTAATTAGAAAAACCCATTATTGAAATACCAACCTTCAATGAAACCATTGACAAAGCACCTTCTCTTTCTTCATAATTATCAAGTGGTACCTCTTGGATTGATATCTCCTTTTTAACATAAAACTTAGCTGTACTGCCAGAACGATATCCAACTTGTACATCAATCGCTGCTTGATGATCTTTATTTAAATAAAAATAACATCCAATTGCTCCGCCATAATTTGTGGTCCAATCCGAATGCAAATTGTCTTCATCAAATCTTAGATCAGAATCTTGATTAAACAAAATAGAAAAAAGTTGAGCTCCAATTTGTTTAGTATAGGTTTTGGTTCTATAATGATTAAGCCCTAAAGAACCTTCAAAATATGGTTGGAAAGGAAGTTTTGTAAATGGTTCAAATCGAAAAGCTGCATGCCAATTCCATATCTTATTTTTAGTTTTTTGTCGATTGCCATCATATATTCGTTTGACATGATCATAAGAAAAGTCTCCAAATCGTAACCCTATATCAATTGGTTTATTTCTTAATCGGTAAAAAATAGAAATCCCTTTTCCCCACAAAACACCTCTATCAATTTTATCCTGAAAATCACCAAATGGGAATCCAATTTCCATTTCTGGAATAATATTCAAAAATGCTCGGCCTTGGTAAAGTTCTAATTCAGGTAGGACATCCTCTTGAGCAAAAGAATACATGGGACTAAATAATCCTAGAAGAAGGATGAAATAAATTTTCACTAGTTTTTTTTGATCAAAAATCATCTTAATATCAATCCAATTTTATTCCTAATTTTATTGAAAGTTTAAACTTTTATTTCGCCATTTTGCAGAAATAGGCACGAAAATTTCATTTAATCATATAAAATAATTAAAATTATACACGTAGAAGCTTAATTATCAGCCAGTTACAAGTATTCAACCTTATTTATCTGAACAAAAGTGTAAAGATTTAATGAATAATTAAACATTTTAATAGGTTTATAGAACATTGTTTAAAGCAAAAAACTCTTTTGATGTATAGTTTTAAACTATCATCAAAACAACTTTAACAAAGTTTAAAAAAACCTTCAATTATGAAAAACCCAAGCAAATTTAATCTTCTTTAAAATGCAGAATTGAAAACAATTACTCTTTCAGTTGTTTGCTCGTTTTATATTTTAAATACCCAAGCTGCTAATTACAATGATTTGAAATTGGAATTAGAAACCGCAGTTATTTTTGCTTCGGTAAAAGAAATAAAAAATGAAAATCCCAACTTCACAAATACTTCAATCAATCCTGTTGAAAAAAACACCAAGAAATTACCTTTAATTGAAATACCTGATTATTTCGAAAATCATTTCATCTCTCAAGAAAAATCTTCTTTTACTTCAACTCATTCCATTTCAAAAACCAATAAATCCGTTATTCGAAAGGCTTTATCTAATACTGCGACAACTAATTCTAATCAAAAGGATGCTCTATATTTAGGATCAGAATTGACTCTTGATTTATTAGCAGAGAAAAAAAGAAAAGTTGCTTTTAATCCTACTACAGTATATACTCATTCCGAAAAAATTGGCAAATTAAAATTAAAGGCAAAATTAAAATCAATTAAATTAACTGTTTACTTTTAGCCTAATACAAGTCAAATCTTTAAGATTATTATTTATTCGAAGGTTATAAGCAAGGTGTTTCATAAATATCTTAATTACTAACCCACATTTTTTAACCTTCCACAAAATACATCGCAATTTCTCCTTTGTTTTTTACATTAATCATTCCACGGTAGTTACATTTAAAATCATCTTTTATCAATTCATAAGTTGTTCCTGAAATATTGATTTTCTTGGTCTCCCCTTTTGTCTCCATCCTTGCAGCAATATTTACAGTATCACCCCAAATATCATATGCAAATTTTTTAGTACCAACTACTCCTGCTACAATTGGTCCGGTATGAATTCCAACACGTGCTTCAAAACATGGTTTTTGATCTAGAGCTTTTTGTTTATTCCATTTTCCTAAAAAATCTTGAATTTCAATGGCAGCTTGAACCGCTAACTTCGCATTGTCCTCATTCGGTATCGGCAATCCTCCTGCACACATATAAGCATCTCCTATTGTTTTGATTTTTTCTAATCCATATTTATCTATGATACTATCAAATGCTTTAAAACAATAATCCAGCTCAGCCACCAATTCTTCGGCAGACAATTGTTCGGCTATCTGACTAAAGTTTTTAAAGTCAGTAAACAAAACACTTACACCTTCATATTTATGCGCTTGAGCGGTACCAAATTCTTTCAATTCATCCGCTACTTTTGCTGGAAGAATATTTAAGAGTAATCCCTCAGACCGATCCTGTTCTGCTTGAATTTGTGAATTTTTTTCAGAAAGCAAGCGGTTATTTTTTCTTTGTCTGAAATAACCAAAAAGGATTAATAAAAATAAAAGACTAGAACCTCCTGCACCCATGGTTGATAAAGATTGTTGAATTTTCTGTCGCGCCAATTCAGATTCTTGTTGTTGCAGTTCTGCATTTTGTTTAGCCAAATTCAACGAGTCCACCATTCTTAAATGAGCTAGGGAATCATACATACTCTTATACTGGGCAAGAAGTAATTCTTCCTTAACTTCTTCGGTATCCATTTCCTTTATTTTAGCTTCTTCCATAGCCAAGTCCTCTTCAATTTGTTCTTTTTCCATTCTCCAAACTACTTGGATTTGCTCTATTCCTTTCATTGATGCTTGAACGATAGAATCGGTATCTTGTGAAGTAGGTATATTAATATCTGCCATTTCCACTTCAAGTTGTTGCTTATTGGCTTTTAATATCCGATCTACCATTTCCATCCGTTTTTGTTGTCTCCTTAGCGCTCCTTCATCTCCCTTTTTTGATTTTTTTTGAAATGGTTTACCTAGTTTAAGATCTTGAATTTCTAATTCAGCCACCTCAACTGATATGGAGTCCCAAGACTTACCAATGTATTGTTTTGCGGTATTTAAATTCTCATCTAATCCAAAATTGGAGGTAGCCGACCGCATTAGTGATTTGTTTTGTTGAACAAGATCTTTATTATTAATTCCCTGTTTTCTAATCAATCTTTGACTTTCTCTTATTTTACGAATAGCTCGAGTTCGGTTCTTAAATTGTTTTTCTTTTATGGCAATTAAGGCTTTGGCTTCTTGATTCAAGGCAATCGCTTCCAAATTTGGATTCCTGGCAGCTTCGGCTTTCCTCCTGATTTGTTGAGCTATCTCTGCAGCTTCTTCAAACTCATTTTTATCATAATAAATATTGAATAATCTATTTCCAAATTCAATAGATTCTACCCCCAAACTCTCTTCAAATTTTTGTTGTAATTCTACCAGCGAAGTATCTTGACCTGATAATGGAAGAGAAAGAATCAGCACTAAAAAAGGAAGGATAGTTTTCATTTTTGAAATTTTAGTTATCAAAAAACATCTTTTATTATAAAATAAAAGACAAGTGAATATACCAAAAGTTGAAAGATTCTTTATCAAGAAAAGGTATAGAATACTAAGACTTATTTTTCTTAATTCCAACCAAGCAGTTTTCTCTCATTCCAATAAGCCGATGGTGAAGTTTTTAATTCTTTTAAAATTTCTATCTCGTTTTCTTCCAATTCAAAATAAGTTGCCTTAAGGTTGTCTGACAAATGCTGTTCATTGGAAGCACCACTTAACACCTTAAATACAGGAATACTATCCATGCAAAATCGAAGTGCAATTGCATCTAATCCTACCCCATATTTCTCAGTCAAGTCATTTAGAATTTTATAAGTCTTCTTATAATGAGTGTATTTTTTGTTGGGAAAAACTCGCCCATTTGCCAATGCTTCTTTGATGACCAATCTTATATTTTGATTTGAAAGTAGATCTGAGATAGTTGCTAGACTTTGGTCAAAAATATTGTAGGTTACTTGAAAAACATCAAATAGAGAATTGCCATTTACTTCAACATCTAAGGCTTTTTTAATTGCCTCTACTTGGTTTGTTCCAGTTGTTGAGATTCCTATTAGGATACTATGCTTATTTCTTAATTCAGCTAATCGATGGAGAATTTTATCGTTATCTAAAACACCAGTTTCTAAAGTAGCTGAATGAATCTGGTAAGTGGTGAGCAAAGGCAACAACTTTTTTGATTGCTCCCATTGCTCGTTTAGTTTTTCCAAAGAGTGTTCTTTCACCTCATGTTGCTTTGCAGTTGGATCAAAATTAGCCACATAAGTGTATCCCCATTTTGTAGCAACTTCAATCGAAGCATCTTTTTTTTCCGCTACCCATTCTATTAGCAGTTGCTCTGCCATACCATAACCAGGTGCTGTATCAAAATATCGAATTCCTTGGCGATAAGCAGTATCAAGCATTTCTAATCCCTTTTTCCGAAAGTCATCCAATGAAAATTCAGTAGTTGTTTCCTGACGAATATTAATATATTGAGGACGACCTATTGCAGCTGTTCCTAGTCCTATTTTTTGAATTTTAGTCATCTAAATGCGGATGGTTATTTTGTAAGGTTCAAAAACTGATGTAACTAGTTGGTTAATTTATTGAAATCTCTACCACTAGGATTTTGAAATAATTGCAAATCAAATTCTGGAATAACAGCTAAAATATGATCAAAAATATTAGCTTGAATAGTTTCATATTTCGCCCATTCTTTATCTTTACTAAATACATAAACCTCAATAGGCAAGCCCTTATCAGTTGGAGCAAGTTGCCTGACCAAAAATGTCATTTCATGATTTATTTTCTGATTATGGGTTAAATATGCTTGGACATAAGCTCGAAATGTTCCAATGTTGGTCATTCTTCTACCATTCACTAGACTGGAAGTATCAATATCTTTTTCGGTATTATATTCTTCCATCTCAACTTTCATTCTTTCAATGTAATTAGAGATATATTGAATCTTACTAAATCGATCTAGCATTTCTTCTGTACAAAATTGGATGGTGTTCATATCAATATTTATTGAACGTTTGATCCTACGACCACCTGATTCAGACATTCCCCTCCAGTTTTTAAAGGATTCAGAAATTAAGGCATAGGTAGGAATAGTAGTAATCGTTTTATCCCAATTTTGGACTTTAACGGTTGTCAATGCTATTTCAATTATCTCTCCATCAGCACCATATTTAGGCATTGAAATCCAATCACCGTTAGCAACCATTTGATTGGCTGATAATTGTATCCCAGCTACAAAACCCAAAATTGCATCCTTGAAAATAAACATCAATACTGCTGTAAGCGCACCTAAACTACTGAATAAATAGATCGGTGTTTTATTCAGTAAAATGGAAATGATAAATATTCCACAGATAAAGTATATGACTATTTTAACCACCTGAACTAAACCCTTTATTGGAATTCTATTCGAAATATCATGGGTGTTATAAATAGCTAATGAAGCATCTAGAAAAGAATTAATTGCTAAAATACTCATTGCAATCATATAGATTAAAACTACCCCATTTATCAAGGATATCCACGTATCATAACCTTCTAAGGGTATTGCAATAAATGCATAGATCACGATAGCGGGCGCTAAGTAGGCAAGGCGATTAAATACTTTTTTTCTTAGAAAAATATCATCCCATTGGTTATCAGACCGATTGATAATTGTAGTTAATCCTTTTAGAATAAAATATTTCGCCAATAAATATGCAATAAGACTTCCAATAAAAATTAATGCTAAAACTATACCCCGAGCTAACAAGTCTACTGTTGGTAAATCTATTCCTTGGTTGAGTATCCAGTCTTTAATAATTTCAAGCATAGGTTTTCCTAATTTAGTTTAAAATATTTATACGATTATTTCAAAAACCTAACTCCTCAATGAAAATCTAACTAAATCGTAATGATAATTAAAATCAAATCAAAGGTAATCAAACCTTTGACTAGAAAAGATAAAGATTTAAACAGAGCAAATTATTTCTCCTCAAAAAGGTAACAAAAGTCAATAGTTGAATATTAAGAAATGCTTAGCTTGAGCTCGATCATAATTCTAAATCCTTAAATAATTGCTGTGATTCGTATCCAAAAAAAAGTATTAAAAAAAAGTATTCGTTTACATCTCATTGTGTTACTCCTATGCATTTTATTGCCTCCACAAATAAAAGCCGATAAGTGGCGATTCCTAAGTGATGATAAAGAGGCTCTACAATGTAGATTTGATCTGATCCAACAGGCCGAACATGAAATACTCCTCTCCTATTTAATTTTCAAGGACGACCAAGTAGGGAAAGCTATCATGCATCTTTTAGTTGAAGCCTCACAAAAAAGAGGAGTAAAGGTAAAAATCATGGTAGATGGTCACAACTATAAAATCAATAAAAAGATTAGAGCTTATCTTGTTTCTCAAGGTGTTGAACTAAGAAAATTTAAAGTAAAAAGATTAGGAAAATTTGGTTTATTCAGGGGACTACATGAAAAGATGTTTATCATCGATAGCAAGTGGTTAATCACAGGAGGTCGTAATGTAGAAAATAAATATTTTGGGCTAGATGACAATTATAACTTTAAAGATTTAGATATCCTTGTGGAAGGAAAAGACGTTTGTAAAGATGCACGTTTTCACTTTTTTGAATCTTGGTATAATCCTAAGGTTTCTTATCCTTTAAACTTCTCCAAAAAACATATAAGGCAACAGGAATCGGCACCGATCATATTGGAAGCTGCTTTTAAACAAATTGCTTTAGAGTTCCCGAAAGGATACAATCCTAAATTCTATTGGCTAGAAAGTGCTTTCAAAACCGAACACCCTGTATCTTTTATCCACGATGATTTATTTGAATTAAAGAATTCCGTCTACGTAAAATCTGACATTAAAGATAATAAGTGCACCAAAGAATTGATTAAGCTTATGAGTAAAGCTCGAAGCCATATCTTCATTGAAAACCCTTATTTCATTCCAACACCTACTTGGGAAAACTTTTTTGAAGAGGCACAAAAAAAAGGCATAAAAATAACTGTACTTGTCAACTCTAACCAAAGCAACGATTTGGTTATTTACCAAGCAGCTTATCTTAATCGTAGAAAAACACTTCTCAATTTAGGTTTAAATATTTGGGAATATCAGGGTCCAAAAAAATTGCATTTAAAAACCATAATCATTGATGGAAAAATATCGATTGTAGGGTCTTACAATTTTCACTACCCTTCGGAAATATTGAATACGGAGGTAATGGTTGCCGTGGAAGATGAAGCAATAGCTGATTATCATATGCAACTTTTCAAACAAAACATCCTGAACGCTGTGCATATTAACAAAGATAACAAAGCAGAATTTCCACCTGACCATCAATTTAAAAAGGCTAGTTGCAGACGAAAAGTTTCCATATTTCTAGCAAGAATTACAATTGCACTTTGGCTAAATAGATACTTGTAATTATATTGTTATTAAGACTTTAATATTTGTTGTTAGCAATTAGGCTTTCAACCTCTCCTCAAATTTTAGGATAATAATTATTTTCTCACAGATCATGATTTCGATTTATACTAAGATTATTCATGTGATAATAATCAATTATGGAATTGATAAAAATCATCACTAAATGAAAAACTAGAAACGATCTTTAAAATGAAATAAAACAAAATAATTTTATCAAAAGTTAATTCCTATGAATTCCATTCTAAAAAGTAAAGTTGGTAATGACTATAAGTTTTATGAATGTAATTCTACCAGCGTTCTGATTTTTTTCTAAATAAGAACCTTTCAAAAAGTAGTAATTAACAGAAAAAAATTACTTATGAAAATCCTTTTAACTGGAGCCAATGGTATGTTAGGCAGTAATCTTGTCCCAGAATTATTATCGAGAGGGCATCAAGTTAGAGCTTTTTTATTACCGAAAACCTCCACAGAATATTTAGACAGTTTACCAATTGAATTTCATGAAGGAAACATACTTGTACCTGAAGATATTGATAAAGCAATCTTAGGTTGTGATGCTGTAATCCATGCGGCAGCTAATACGAATATAGATCCAAGTCGATCTATTTTAGTTAGAAAAGTAAATATCAACGGTACAAAAAACATCATCAATTCAGCTCTCAAAGCCAAAGTTAAGCGAGCTATTTTTATAGGAACAGCCAACTCTTTTGGTTTTGGTTCCAAGAAACATCCTGGCAACGAAACTTGCCCTTATCAATCAGATAAGTATGGATTAGATTACATGGATTCCAAATACGAAGCGCAGCAACTAGTCCTTAAAGCGGTGAAGGAAAATGGTTTGCCAGCCATTATAGTTAATCCAACATTTATGTTTGGTGCACATGATTCTAAACCTGGTTCGGGAAAATTAATTATAAGTATTTATAATGAAAGCTTACCTGGTTATACCATGGGAGGAAGAAATTATATCTATGTAAAAGATGTCGCAGTAGCTATTGCCAATGCTCTCACCAAAGGAAAAATAGGAGAATGTTATATCGCTGGAAATATTAACTTAACTTACAAAGATGCTTTTGCCAAAATTGCTAAAGTGGTCGGAGTAAATCCTCCTACCATGAAGTTCCCTGATTGGGCCGTAGAATTTTATGGTATGTGTGGATCTATCTATGGAAGCATATTCAACAAAAAACCTAACGTAAGTTATCCCATGGCAAAAATCTCAGAAGACGAACACTTTTTTTCCTCCAAAAAAGCGGTCAAGGAGTTAGGTATGCCACAAACAAAAATCGAAATTGGAATTCGGGAATGTTTTAATTGGATGAAGTCTCATAAATATTGTTAATATCGGTTTGAACTTTCAATAATTAGATGCCACTAACGCTGATATTATTACTCAACCAAGCCGTTCAAATTTTAAGACTCAGAGTCCTAAAATCGTTACCAAACAAATTATTCGAATACTCGAAAACCACACAAAAAAAGTAGTTTTACAGCTATCGGAAAACTCAATACTTTTATGGCTCGTTTTGCACCTATGGTGATTCG
>CAJQQY010000313.1 GCA_905480595.1 uncultured Saprospiraceae bacterium
GCTGCAATTGGAATGGTCATCGGTGCAACATGGAATGGTGCACGAGCATTTACTGCAACGAGTGGACCGGGAGTTTCATTGATGAATGAATTTATAGGCCTTTCTTACTTTGCAGAAATTCCAGTCGTTTTGATAAATGTGCAACGTGGAGGACCATCGACAGGAATGCCTACTCGTACTCAACAAGCTGATTTGATTTCTTCTGCTTATGCATCGCATGGAGATACAAAACATGTTTTACTCTTTCCAAGTTCGCCCGCGGAGTGTTTTGAATTTACCATAAAAGCATTTGATCTAGCAGATCGATTACAAACTTTAGTGATGTTGATTTCTGATTTAGATTTAGGAATGAATAATCATATGTCTCCACCGTTGGCTTGGGATGATGATAAAAAATATGATTTAGGGAAAATATTTAGTGCCGAGGATTTAGAAGAAATGAAAGAAGATTTTGGAAGGTACTTAGATATAGATGGTGATGGAATTCCTTATCGAACTATTCCAGGAACTCACCCTACCAAAGGTTCATTTTTTACTCGAGGAACTTCTCATAATGAGTATGCAAAATATAGCGAATCAGGCGATGTTTATATTGATAAAGTTGATCGCTTATCTAAAAAATGGGAAACTTCGAAAACGCTTGTCCCTGAACCTGAATTTTACCAAAAAGAAAATCGAAGTAGTGTTGGGTTGTTATTTTTTGGAACAACAACATATGCAGCAGTCGAGGCGATGGAATTACTTGAAGAAGAAGGTTTGATGATTGATTCGATTCGAGTTCGTGCATTTCCATTTCATCAGGAAGTAGAAAAGTTTATCGAAGAGCATGAGCAAATAATTGTTGTAGAACAAAATCGAGATGCGCAGTTCCGGACACTTTTAATCAATGAATTGGAAATCAATCCATCCCGATTGATTTCAGTATTGAACTACGATGGAATGCCGATAACGGCTCAAGCAATACAATCTGGAATCAAAGAAAAATTATCTGTTGAAAGTAATTAACAGTTCACCATTAACAATTAATCATTATTTAAAATGTCATATATAAAACCCACATTTCACCATCCATCTTTAAAACCCAACAAAGTTGGATATTTGAAAAAAGATTACCGTGGAGTAATTTCGACCCTCTGTGCAGGTTGTGGACATGACTCAATTAGTGGAGCCATCGTTCAAGCGTGCTATGAAATATCTTTGGAACCACACAAGTTAGCCAAGCTTTCTGGAATTGGTTGTTCGTCAAAAACGCCCACTTATTTTCTCAGTAATTCCCATGGATTTAATTCTGTTCATGGTCGAATGCCGTCGGTCACAACAGGTGCAAATATGGCCAACAAAGATTTAATCTACCTTGGCGTCTCGGGAGATGGCGATACCGCTTCCATCGGAATGGGACAATTTGTTCATGCGATTAGACGGAATTTGAATATGGTTTATATCGTAATGAATAATGGTTGTTATGGTTTAACCAAAGGTCAAGATTCAGCAACTGCGGATTTTGGGTCGATAAGTAAAGAAGGAGGAGCGAATCCTTACCAAGCAATTGACTTGGCTGGAATGGCTTTGGAATTAAATGCAACATTCGTTGGTAGAAGTTTTTCAGGTGATAAAAGCCAATTAGTTCCAATGATCAAAGCGGCAATGTCGCATCCTGGTTTTGCATTCTTAGATGTGATTTCTCCTTGTGTCACTTTTAATAATACTAAAGGTTCTACAAAATCTTATACGCATGTTCGAGATCATATCGAGGCAACCTCAGCTTTAGATTTTATTCCTTACGAAGAAGAAATTACTGTCGATTATCCAGAAGGAGAATCTGCTGAAGTGGAATTATTTGATGGTTCAAAAATTCATTTAAGTAAACTCGCACCTGATTTCAATCCAACTGATCGATTCACCGCCGTTAATCGATTGCATGAAGCTAAATCGAAAGGTCAAATTTTGACTGGTTTACTTTACATCAATCCAGAGAGCAAAGATTTACATAATTTGATGGGGACGAGTGATAAGCCTTTGAACAAATTGAAGCAAAAAGATTTGTGTCCTGGAAGTGCGAAGTTGGAAGAGATTAATAAAGATTTTCGATAAAAGTAACAATATATTTACAAAAAAAAATAGCTACAAGTTCATTAAACTTGTAGCTATTTTTTTGTAAATTACTTTTTTTGTCTACAAAATACATATCAATTTCCCCAATCCATTTCGCTGAAATTTTTCCACTATGCGAACATTCAAAAACATCTTGAACTAATTGATAAGTATTTTCGGAAATATTAATTTTCCATTCGTGCTGCAAGGTTAACTGAGTTACCCCAAATATCAAATGAATATTTAGAATGTCCTACAACACCTCCAATCACCGAGCCACCACAATAAGACATATTTTGAAAATTCGGGGTGAACTTTTTTTTATTTTTTTTACTATTGTATTGATAGGTAATTACGAATATACTAAAAACAGAAAAAGCCCCGAGTAATCGGAGCTTTTTCATTCAAATCTTTATATCAAATTGAGTAATAAATTACTCGGTTAGATTAATATCGTCCACCGCCGCCGCCGTAGCCACCGCCACCGCCGTATCCACCGCCGCCACGGTTTCCACCGCCGCCGTATCCACCACGACCACCGCCGCCACCACGATTCTCACGAGGTTCAGCTTTTTTAACAACAATTGTACGACCGTCAAATTCTTGATCGTTCAATGCATCGATCGCAGATTGAGCTTCGTCGTCATTTGGCATTTCTACGAAACCGAAACCTTTTGATCTTCCAGTAAATTTATCCATAATGATTTTTACGGAATCAACAGCTCCATGAGCTTCAAATGCATTTTGTAATTCCGATTCTCTTGTGTCGAAATTTAATTTAGCTACAAAAATATTCATAATATAAAAAATTAACTATCTCGATTTGATTCGAGATACTGTAAAAAAATCTGTTAATTGAAAAACTAAGAAAGGATAAAAGAAAACCTATTTATGAGGAAGTTGATAACCTGAGAACTTAACATTTCGCGACAAAGATACATATTAAATATTGCTTTGTACTGTTTTGACGGTTTTTTATTGAAACGTCACTTATTTATGGATAAATGTTGATTAATCCTTTATTTAAAGAAATAAATACAAATTTTATAGGAAAATCTCCGATAGCGATGATCATTTTTAGATAAATCCTTAATTCTTATTTCATAATCAAAAATCCTTATTTTTTTTACCTTTGCGGCCATGCAATTATCGGAAATTAATAATGAACTCACCAAGGTTTTAGAACTTTTACAAATAGAAAAACAAGAAGATTTTGACCGTTTTCGAGAACAGGTTTTAAAACTTTCACTCAAGGAAAAAAGAGAAAAAGGATTGACTTGGCATCCTGTCGCAGTCAAAAAAGAAGGCTTCACCTTTGGAGATCGTGCTTTTGTTATTTTGGAAAAAACCAATCAATTTAACGAACCTCATCGTTTCAAATCAGGAACTCCAGTAGAACTTTTCTCCACATCAGATGCAAAAACGAATGATAGCAAGGATCATCGAATAAGAGGAATTATTCAATATTTGAAAAGAGATCAAATGAAGGTTGTGCTGAATACTCAAGACATTCCAAATTGGGTACATTATGGAAATGTAGGAGTGGATTTATTGTTTGATGAGCGAACTTATGTAGAGATGGAAAAGGCAATGAAAAAAGTCATCAAAGCACAAGGTGATCGATTAGCGGAATTGAAAGTTCTATTTTATAATCAAAATCAACCACGCTTTGGAGACCTTCCAACTATTCATCATGATTACTTAAACGATGCTCAAAAGAATGCAGTTCAAAATATTCTTGCGGCCAACGATATTTCGATTGTTCACGGTCCTCCTGGAACTGGAAAAACTACTACAATTGTCCATGCAATTAAATTATTATGTGAAACTGAAAAAAATGTTTTAGTCACCGCTCCAAGTAATGCAGCAGTAGATTTGTTGGCAGAAAGATTATCTGAAAAAGGCTTACAAGTAGTTCGAATTGGAAATATTTCAAGAGTTGATGAATCACTTTTGAATTTGACTTTAGATGCCCAACTCGCTGCTCACCCTGATAGTAAACACATTAAAAAAGTGAAAGTCCAAGCTGCAGAAGCTCGAAGGAAAGCTGGAAAATATAAACGAAATTTTAGAGGTCAACAGCGAGAGGAGCGAAGGGACAATTATCGAGAAGCTCGTGAATTGGAAGATTGGGCAAAGGCTTTGGAAGAGAAATTATTGACTGAAATTTTGCATAGTGCTCAGGTGGTAGCTTGCACTTTAGTGAATACAGTTCACTCGGTTTTGGATCGATTAAAATTTAGAACAGTAGTCATCGATGAAGCTGCTCAAGCACTCGAACCTGCCACCTGGATTCCAATTTCGAGAGCAAGCAAAGTGGTCTTGGCTGGTGACCCATTTCAATTACCTCCGACTGTGAAATCGTATGATGCAAAAAATAAAGGACTCGGAATTACATTGTTAGAAAAATGTGTAGAGAACTTTCCAGAGGTTAGTTTTCTCAATGTTCAGTATCGGATGAATCAACTGATTATGAATTTTTCAAACTCACAATTCTATGATAATCAATTAGTTGCACATAATTCTGTGGCCAATTGGGAATTGGAGGAAGGTGATATGTCACCAGTTATTTTTATTGATACTGCAGGAGCTGGATTTAATGAGGAGATCAATGAAGAGACTTTGAGTAAATTTAATTCAGGCGAATATTTTATATTTCGGGAGCATTTTTTACAATTTGTAAATTCGTTGGCAAAGCACGATTTAGAGATGCCTTCGGTGGGAATTATAACTCCTTATCGATCACAGATTGAATATATAAAAGAGCAATTTGCTGAGGATGAAACGCTAAAGGCCTATCAAGAATATGTAACCATTAATACGATTGATGGCTTTCAAGGTCAAGAGAGAGATGTTATTTATATTTCCTTAGTTCGGTCTAATGATAAAAATGAAATAGGTTTTTTAAATGACTATAGACGGATGAATGTTGCGATGACTCGTGCCCGGAAACAACTAATTATTATTGGTGATTCTGCCACAATTGGTCAAGATAAATTCTATGGAAAATTCATTGAGTATGTTGAAAAAAGTGGAGGTTATCGGTCTGCATGGGAATTTATGGGTAGTTAAATGGTTGTTCACCAGGTGAAGTTACAATAACAACAATGGTTTGACTGTCAAGTCTCTCAAATAAATAATCCCGAATTTTCAATTTGAAAATTCGGGATTATTTATTTGATTTTTACCAATTTCCTCTTCCTCGTCGTCTTTCATTTTCTTCAGGAATTGGAGCATTCCCAACTCTAAAGTTTCTAAAATTATAGGTGAAATTCAGCATGACATATTGTGTCAAAGTAGTAGTCTGTACATCCTCAATATATACTTCCGTAATATTTCGAGTGATTGCTCTATTTTGATTTAGTAAATCAAATGCTGAAATAGCGATTTCACCTAATTGGTTTTTAAAAACCTTTTTTCCAATACTCATATTCCATAACCAATAGTTTTGATTAAAATCATCAGACAATCCATTGTATAATTGGTGATTTAAATTGGTTCTAAAAACCAATCCTTTTCCAATAATCCAATTGAATTTGACTCTAGTGCTTTGTGTAATATAATCGCTATCACTATCTGCATTAATAGTATTTTTTACAGAAGTAAAACCCGTTCGAGAAGAGATTGTAAAATCAACTTTGTCAGAAATATTACTTGCTAAAACGATACCTCCTCTATAAGAACTATTTTTTGAGTCATTGATATTTTGATTAATTTGGCTTGGGGAATTAGAATAATTAAATCCAAAATCGAAGTTTAAGTTTGACTTGATTTTTGTCAATGGAATACCATAGGTAAGGTAGGTACGCATATCCCAATAACCATCTAAATTGACAGGTTGAGAAAGCTGAGCACCTGGAGCTAAATCAATTTCATCAAAAACGGGGTCAGAAGTTTCTCTAAGGAAAAGTTGATTTCCAATATAATTTTGCTGGAAACTCCCTCCAACCAATGCAAAAAATACTCTTGATTTTTCCACATTTGTTTTTTGATAACGAGCAAAAAGTCGATGCGAAACAGATTGATTCAAATCTTCATTTCCAATTGATAATTGCAATGGATTGGTATTATCCACAACAGTTTGTAATTGATCTGCCGAAGGAGAGGTCGTATTAGAACGATACATAAATCTAAAATTTTCTTGTCTGGATTTGGTCCATCGAATCATAGCGAATGGCACAAAATTCAAGAAATCCTTTGAGATAGTATTAGTTGGATTTGGAAATGTTTCCTCCCCTTCTAGTTGAGCAAACTCAACTCGAGCACGCGTGATCAACATGAATTTTCCTTTTCTATAATTGTATCCAACTCCACCTGTATGAGTTAAATAATTATTAGAAAATACATTTGTAAGAGTATTGTTAGGTAAAGTGAAATCTTGTGTGCTTTCTGAAAAATCATTAGTAATTCTATCAGAATCTTCCTCTTGATATCGAGTACGATATTCTACCATCAGACTTTGACCTTTTCCAATTGGTTCGGTGTAAGAAATATTTGAAGAGAGGTTCCATCCTTGCAAATCTAGATTAGAAAATTGATTCAACGTATCAGAATAAATAGGTGGATCAAAGTAATCATCATGTGACTCTAGATAGCTTTCTCCTTTTTTATCATTGTACCCCATGCCTACATTTAATGAAATAGTTCGACCTTTTTTTGGAAAACGATGACGAAAAAGGATGTTGTTGGAAAAGTTCATTCCATTTAAATCTGATCGAGTATCGTTATCAGTTTGGTTGATAAGGTCATTTGCTAACAAGGTACTTCCAAAAACATTTTCTGTTCCTTTATTCTTTTGCCAACTGACTCTTGGACGCATGATGATCGAATTAGCAGTATCGATTTTGTACTCTAATCTCATGTTTAATCGATGGTTGAAATTATCAGTAAAACTTCCACTTTCTTCCTCGTAAGATTCACTAACTAGTTCATTATCAATGAATTGCCTTAGAAGGTCTTCCTCCGCATTATTTTCGGAGGCATTAAAAAAGTAGCTTCCTGATAAATCTAATTTCTCTCCAATTTTATCAGAATAATTTAATCCTATTGCATGAGTAGTTGCAATTCCACCTTGTTGTTGGACTAAAAAATCATTGACAGACCCACCGCCACCGCCACGACCACCTCGTCCACCACGACCACCTCGTCCTCTACGACTTCCACCTGATCCAACTACTCCAAGCAAATCTTCGGTGGAGAAGTTTTGAATATTGATATTGTTACTTTGTCCGATCAACGAGATACGTTGGTCACCATTAAAAATACTGAAATTTCCTCCCACTCTATATTTGCTATCATATCCACCATTTTGGTCATCCCCCAAACCATAACCCGCTTGTACTTTCCCAAATTGACCAGCTCGCATATTTTTTTTAGTAACGATATTCATCGTTTTGGTTGTCTCGCCATCATCAAAACCTGTGAAATTTGCTTGATCACTTTTTTGATCAAAAACTTCAATCTTAGAGATTACTTCAGCAGGCAAATTTTTCAAAGCAGCCGATGGATCATTTCCAAAAAATGGACGACCATCAACAAGCACCTGTTGTACTTTTTCACCTTGCGCTTGTACTTCGCCATTTTCGACAACAACACCAGGCATTTTCTCTACTAACTCTTCTGCGGAAGCATCTTTTAAAGTTTTAAAAGAACTCGCATTATATGAAGTAGTGTCCCCTGATTGAGTTGCGATAGGTGCTTTTCCTTCAACGATAACTTCGTTTAAGTTAGATGTTGCATCCAGTAATTGTATTGTTGGGATATTTAAACCTTGGTTGGTAAGAGAGATTTCTTTTTCGAAGTCAGCCATTCCGAGGAAGGAAACTTTTATTTTATATCCTCCTGATGGAACATTTTTTATTTCAAAGTTTCCTTGTACGTCTGTGACTCCAGATTTGACTTGTTCGCCCCAAATTTGATTTATAGAAATGTGAGCACCTGGTAGTGGTTCATTTGATGCTCCAACGACTTTCCCAGAAATAGATCCTGTTTGAGCGAAAGTCGCAATACTGAAAAATAAAAAACAGATTAGCAAGAGTAGATTTTTCATCAAGTATTTGAATTTTGAAATTAGAATTTCGGTGAAAATTGTTTTGTAAAGATAACTATAGACTTTGATGCTTTATTAAAAATTAACTTGCTCTCCTGAAATAAAAAAAACGATTTCCTGTTTGTAGGAAATCGTTTTTTTTAATAAGATGTTTTTTTGTTTTCTTAAACCAATATTATTTCATCGAAATCAACTCAATTTGATAAATTGAAGCCATATTAAAGCTTGGATCTGGAAATTGAGGGACTAAGGTGTTTTCTCGAAATTTTGCAGTAAAAACAATCTCTTTTCCTTCCTCTTCAAATGCTTCATTGATGCTCTCTGGGATACCATAAATGGTGATAGATTTGTCATCAGGATATTGAGTTTGAATTGCATACTTTTGGAAGCAGTCCATGTAAATAATTGTTGCTTCAATGTTTTCCATGACAAACAAACAGCCAATTTCACACTCAATTTGATCTGGATTTACATCTTCTTTCTGTTGGTCAGAACAACTGGATAACAAGAATAGACTTAGGATAAGGTAGATTGTTAAGTTTTTCATTTATATATTTTTTACAAAAATAATAACTACATACTTATAATGACTTAATATTTTGTTAAAAGGTTGGGTCGGTGTTGTTTTAACAAAGACTCAATCTTGGTATTCTATTTGTTTTTCTAAATATTCCCTGCCTCCAATTCAATTTCTCCCCATTTTACTTACAATTTCCCCTCATAGATTTTTTAGCCAAAAAAAAATACCATGAGAAGTTTTTACAACATCACCTTCCTGATTTTCCTATTTCTATTTTCTCAAAATTCAGCTTTTACACAAGACCTTTCAGGTACGTGGAATGGACGATTTTCACTCAAAGGATCAGCCAGACATTGGTCGTTTGAATTAGATATGGAACAAGATCATGCAGATATAAAAGGCATCGGAAAACAAATAGAATTATCTAAAAAAGATCAATCTCGTAATGTCAACTCTACTTTTACCATTGGTGGAAATTTTGATGGACAATATTTGAGTTACGATATGGAAGAAGTTATATTTTTAAAATCTTCCAATGGTCAATGTCTTTCAAAATGTGAATACAAATTGAATGAGACACTTTCGAAATATCAGTTCGTAGGAGAGTGCCAACGTAATGGGATTTTTTATAAAAACAATCAATATTTTCCAGATCATTCAGCTTGTAAAATTCCTGCCATCACAGAAGTTGTTTTTGAAAAAGCAAAAGATATCAATGGTCGAAAAACGGAAACGGTTGAAACTGTTTTGGTTAATAATAATAATAATAATAATAATAATAATAATAATAATAAAGTAACCATTAAGATTTGGGACAATGATAAAGTGGATGGAGATGTGGTTTCACTCAACTTAAATGGCATTTGGATTCTAAAAAATTATCGACTTAAAAAGCATCCTAAAAATATTATCATTGACTTACCTGAAGATTCCAATGAATTAGTTTTATTCGCTGAGAATTTAGGAAAAATACCACCGAATACCGCTTCTATTTCTATTTGGAACGGAAGGGAAGAGATCAAAAGTTTGGTTTTAAATTCGGATAAAGGGAGGAGTGAGGCGATTAAGATTTTGAAATATTAAAATGATTTGTGATTGTTGTCACTCATTTTTCATAGGATCATTATCATCTTTGTGTCATAGGATTATGAGTGAAAACAAAACCATATAATTTTCGTTCATAAACGAAAATAAAAAAGTTTATTTTAAAAATTAATTATATTTGTTTCACAAAAAATAGATAATTGAAAATAACGCCACTCATATTAGCCTTTTACATGCTCATTGGTAGCTTAATTCCGAAGACGGATTTTAGCCAATTGCTGCATGTGTCTGATATGTTGGAACATTATCAATTGCATAAAAAAAATGCAGTCGCTCAAGGTCAAGATTTTTGCTTATTTGAATTTGTTAAAGCACATGTTTTAGCTTCTGAAAAACATGACCATGATGAATCAGATGACCATGAAAATATGCCTTGCCAATCACCGCACGTTTCTGTTTTACTTTTTGCAACAGATATAAAATCAAATGTATCAGATATTTCATTTCCTACCGTTTTAAATGAAGTATCTTTTCAAAATAATTTTCACCTCACAGGTTTTATCAAATCCTTGATTCAGCCTCCTTCATTTAGCTAATTATCATTTCTAGGAGTGGTCTCTTTTCCTTGACCACAAAATTTATAACAACATATTTAAACTTTGGGATAAAAGCGTTTTAATGCGTTTGAATCTAAATTTCATTTTAATAATAATTTAATATGATAGATCGAATAATTCATTTTTCGATACATAATAAATTGGTGATTAGTCTCTTGGTTGTAGGCTTGATAGGTTGGGGTCTTTATTCCTTAAAACACTTGCCAATCGATGCCGTTCCTGATATTACGGACAACCAAGTTCAGGTTATCACCAATGCTCCAACCCTTGCTGCGCAAGAGGTAGAGCAATTAATTACATTTCCATTAGAGATGGCTTTGGGAAATATTCCAGATGTGGTAGAGGTGCGTTCCATCTCTAGATTTGGACTTTCTGTGATCACCGTTGTTTTCGAAGAAAGTACAAGTGTTTACCTCGCTCGACAATTAATTGGCGAAAGGATCAAAGCAGCAGAAGCTGAAATTCCAAGAGGTTTAGGGCAACCTGAGATGAGTCCTATTTCGACTGGTCTAGGAGAAATTTATCAGTACGTCATTTATGCTGATGAAGATCACAAAGATGAATTTTCATCCACAGAATTGCGTAGCATTCAAGACTGGGTTGTCAAAAGACAATTGACAGGTGTCAAAGGAGTGATTGAAGTCAATAGTAGTGGAGGTCATTTGAAACAATATGAAGTAGCCTTCAGTCCAGACAAACTCAAAAGTATGAATGTAACTTTAGAGGAGTTATTTCATGCTGTTGAAAATAACAATGCAAATACGGGGGGATCTTATATTGAGAAAAAGGAATACACCTATTTTATTCGTGGAGAGGGGAGATTGAATACGATGGAAGATATTGAAAATGTAGTAGTCAAAAATACTGGTGGATTACCTATTCTGGTAAAAGATGTGGCAGAGGTGAAAATTGGTCATGCACCTCGATTTGGTGCAGTGACGATGAATGGAATTGGTGAAGTTGTCGCTGGTCAAGTAATGATGCTCAAGGGTGAAAATTCCGCTGAGGTAACTGAACGAGTAAAAGCTAGAATGGAACAAATCAAAAAATCCTTGCCTGAAGGAGTAGTCATTGAACCTTACCTTGATCGTTCGAAATTAGTCAATAGAACAACGAGTACAGTCATCACCAATTTAGTGGAAGGAGGGTTGATTGTCGTTTTTGTTTTGGTATTGTTATTAGGAAATTGGCGCGCAGGATTGATTGTAGCCTCGGTGATTCCTTTGGCGATGTTATTTGCGATT
>CAJQQY010000314.1 GCA_905480595.1 uncultured Saprospiraceae bacterium
TGTCGATTGGAGAGACGGCGGTCGGATTTTGTTTTTCACTTTTCCCAATCATCGAATTTGCAAACCTGAATTTCGCATCTGTACTGAAAGTCAATGTGATTGTATTTGGCAACCTATTGAAAGTTGTCCAAGAAATAACATTTTGACGGTGGCTTTGGATACTTGTCTCTTTGGACAATCCAATCTTTTCCTTGATCTCTTTCTTGAGGATAAATAAAACCAATTCTATGCGATTAACTTTCATTCAGCAACTAATGTTGACTGTTTCTGTATTTCTTTTGTTGATCTGCCTATCTGTTTTTCAATTGGAAAAAACAAAACCGTCCAGCCATTTGGAATTGATCATAAATGATGATTTAGATACGAATGCGCTATTTCAAAAAAAAGTTATCCCAAATCGCTTGCCTAAATTCATTCATTTTATTAATCAAAATGGATTCCCGATCCAAAATGAATTTGAATTATTACTCTTGCTTTCCAATCCAATAATTCGTCATCGTATGGCATATCAATTACAAACTGATACTAACCTTCTTTTACTTCACGCTGAACTAGCTGATTTAAGACAAATTGAAATGACTGAACTCGATGCTCAAATGCTTCACTTTAGTCAGCGCAATTATCAAAATCCATTTTCTGGAAAAACGATGAATCTTTCTCTGCTCGCAAAAGCTGATGCGGAAAGTATTTTGGAAGATATCGGTGGATGGTTCGCAGGAAATAAAAACCCTTTACGACAAGATTATACATTAAGCGTCGAGGAGATCGAATCTTGGATTTGTGAAGCCGAGGCTCATTCGTTTAAGATCTTCGCTGAGATGCCCTGATAATGCTTTTTTAAGGATGAAAAGGTGTCGCCTTTTTGCTGAAATATAGAGGCGACATTTGTGTTTTTTGGTCGCCTATATGCCCCCAGTAGGAAAAAGTTTTTTCAAAAAAAAAGTTTACTCAAAATATTCTTCTTTCACATTTCAAAAAATACGTCTTGCCCAAACTTTATTTTGATCGTTTCCCTAATTGGAGATAGCCAAAAAGATTGGTAACTAGCATTTTTATTGAAAAAACAAATAGTAGATGGATAGCCTAACACAAGCAGCTCTCGGTGCTGCGATTGGAGAAGCCACATTGGGTAAAAAGATTGGTTATAAAGGAGCAATCCTTGGTGCGGTGGTCGCTACCATTCCTGACCTCGATGTAGCACTCTATTTATTTTACGATAAGCTGGAGATGTTGAGCATTCACCGTGGGATTAGTCACTCGATTTTCTTTAGCATTATTGGAGGTTTGTTGTTAGCTTATTTGCTACAAAGAATAAAATGGTTCAAGGAAATTTCTTTTCAACGACTTTTTATTTTTACTTGGGTGGCATTATTTACACATATGCTATTGGATGCTTTTACAGCTTATGGTACGCAATTATTTTTACCTTTTTTTGATACAAGGGTGAGCTTTGATAGTGTAAATGTGGTGGATCCTGTTTATACAATTCCATTATTGATTGGGCTGATTGGTAGTTTATTTGTTTTTAAAAAGAAGCCTTCCCGGGCTATTTATAATCAAATAGGAATTGTGGTGAGTTCGATTTATTTGTTGTTGACTTTAGTGAATAAAAGTCAAGTGGAAAATCATTTTCAAACGGTACTCGCAGCGCAAAGTATCGATTATAATTCTTTGCTCTCGATGCCTGTCGGAGTGGCGAATATCAATTGGTATGGTGTAGCGAAAACTAACAATGGACTCTACTTACAAAAATATTCTATCCTGCAAAAGGAGCAACTTCCCTTTGAATATTTTCCCATCAACGAGCATCTATTGGATGACGTCTATCCAGAATTAGTTCATATCATGAAATGGTTTTCTAAAGGTTTTTATACCGTTGAAAAGGAAGGTGACCGATTGTTGTTTTATAATTTGCAAGTGGATATGAGAGGTGTGGTGAATACGAATAATGGAAAGGCTCCGACTATGGGATATTTTGTTTTGAAAAAAAAGGAGGATGGGAGTTTTGAGTTTTCTTCGGGGACGCATGTGAATAATTAGTGATATGTTTTTTTTGGAAAAAATATTGCTTCAGGTAAATCCTCTGCACAAACCACCGTCATCAGCATCAACCCTCCCACCCTGCTCTATGATGAAGCTGATGCCCCACACCGTAGCAGCTAAAAGGAAATGCCAACCCTTAATTTCCAATCATCCCTTCTACAAAACGCAAAACAACCCGATCAAAGCGATGCTTAAAAATGCCTTCTCCAAATTTCCTTCTAGCAGCTACCTATGCTAAACTTCTCCAATTTCTTAGATTCAATATTTAACATTATTCCATAAAATTAAACGACGAGAATAATTGTTGTTGAGATAGCTTCATCCGCCACCACCCCAAAATCCTTCCCGCAATTTCGGCTTGCCTCTGCCCCCGGCAGCAGACAAATACCTCACCCTTCCTGCGGTATCCCCTATGAGCCGCTATAGCTGCCTCAATGGCTTTACACTAAATCTTCAACAGCTATGGTCGCTCTCTTGCTCATAGCGTACCCCGCAGCTCGCGCCAAGCGCAGGGTCAATATGGGTTAGGATTTTTCTGCTAGCAAGAAGGATCCTGCTTTTTTCGCAGCTTTAAAAAAGCAACTGTAAGGGAGGAGTATAGATCAGTTCTTTTGAAGTTAAATATTCATATAATGGTTTGTTTGATGCGATCGTTTTTTTAGAGGTGTACCATGTTCCGCCAGTTCTATTTTTTGCATAAAATGCTAGCGTACAATCTGCCAGTTTAACCAATTCATTATTTCGAAGTAGTGGTGCCATTTTGCCACCGTGTTTTTTATAGTCGGGCTTTAATATTTGGGTGGGGATATTATTTTCTTCTGCCCATTGCTGGGCTAGTGTATCTGCACCTGTTGCACCGCCATGTAAGAGCATTGTTATTTTTTGTCCTTGAAGGTTTTCTACTTGTTTGATTGCCTCCATAATTTCTATGGAGTTATCAAATTTTCGGCTGCCAGTTATCAATAATTTCATCTTATAAGTTACGCTTTTTTACGATCATATTTTAATTTTTCACACCCAATGTTTTGTTGTTTTTTAATTAAAATAATCAACAAAAAGTTTTAAAATATTATGCTTTTTTGTTATCTTTAATATAACAAAAGAGAACAAAATTCTTTCTATTTTTTATCAAAATTTTAGCGCCAAATGAACAATTTACGCACTCTCGCGAAGGTGGATAATTCCACCTCCCGAACCAACCATTTATTGGATTCTATCAATGCAGATATTGAAAAATTCGACCGCTTGCATTTACTCGAAGAAAGGGAAATCGCTACCACTACCCTTTTACAGATTAGTGATGAATCCGAAAATTTACATCGACATATCAGAGGTGATTTATTAAGAAAAGAGGCTGCCTTTACGCCAGAGGATTGCACCTTTATTAAAGAATTTTACCATTTCCTTTCTGAAAAGACACTTCCCTTTTGACTCCTTTGGAGTCGCTAGGAAGCACTCTATGAGAAGCTATTGGTCAGCAGCGAGGTCTTGTATCTCGCTGCCCTTTAACTCTATTTTCTAAACCCTTCGGTAAATTACTATCGACATATACCTTAATAGTTTTACACCTAAAAAGTAATTATCAAAACGACTGTGGGATTTTTTTAAACCATTTTTTGTATCATTTTAAAACATACCATTATGAAAAACTTAATGCCTATTACCAACTTCAAAAAAACAGAATTAATCAGCCCTGATGGCGAGTTGAAAATCAAATATCTCTCTGGTTATCCTCGCTCTTATCGTTTTGATGCTTCTCGTGGAACGATAAATGAAAATGGCGAAACCGTTTTGACCAAGAAAGGAGAACCCTTTACTTTTGCACCCATCGCTTACAGAAAATTTAGGGACGACATCATGGGATTCGGAACCAAAAATTGGATAGAGTTTTTCTTCCTCAATGAATCCTTGCAAGTCTGTGCATTGATGTTTCATGGCTATAGTGTGGATGAATTTATGCGGTTGGTTAATCGTATGTTTTACGACGATGTTTCCCCCTGCGACTGTTTGATAACAGCTACGCCAAATGAAAAAGTGAGCAACAATCCCGAAGCAAAAGGACAGAAATATTTTATCGCTGAGTTCTCTTATCAACCTTTGCCAAAAGAGGAAGCAGCAAAGTTAGAACAAGCAACCGAGTCACTTCAAATCTGGCGGCAAGATACGACCACCGGTGATGCCGAAATTCAATTATTCCAAAATTGGAATCCTCCTCATGTTGCTGAAGGAAAACAGCTTGTTGAAAATACAGAAGACGATCCAGAATTGATTCAAGCAGCAGGTGCTTAATCTTACAAGGGAGCGATTTATTCGCTCCCAATTTTTAACCCTCCATCTGATTGTCATGAAAAGAAAACTACAACCACCATGGAAAACGGAGTTTTTCAACTTCCTCAATTACACGAAAAGAGAACGAGATAGTTTTTTCATTTTTGAAATCATCATCATTGGAATGCTAGCTCAAAAAACGAATATGATCTTTGAGTCCAATATTTTGATGTTGGTCGTTATTCCAATCATTTATTTAATCTGCTCTATTCTCATCTACCGCAAGAAAAAACAAGAAATAGAAAAAATCAAAAACTATAGGAATGATGATCACGACAATGAAATGGAAGAGGAGGATCTTCCATTTTAATGATCTTTATAACAATGTGCTTATATCTCTGACAACCTCGACTTAAATGCTGTTTTTCAAACCCTTATATTGAGGTCATAACCTATTTTTTATCATCTTAAAATTACTCTCTACTATGCATCTTCAACAATTAAAGGATTTACAAAATCCAAAAAATCAATTGACCCGAGCAGCATTGCTTCAAATCAAAGGAGGTATCGGCAACGATGATATGGAAACTGGAATTGGAGCAGATGATATGGAATGTACTTAATTTATGTGTTTGTTTTTGTTTCAAGTTTGGAAAGCCCTGTGATTGAAAAATCTTGGGGCTTTTTTTATGAACTTCCCTATATTTCCTTTTCACATAACATTCCCCAGCCTGTGTCCGAATAATATAACAAGGTATTTACATGATAAAAGAGGCTGCTAATTTTCCGTTAGCAGCTTCTTATTTTACTGGTAGGCTGGCAGATGGAATGCACTATTGTTCCCCAGTACTTATGTTGATTAAGCCAACAAAGCACCTTTCCTAAAATTTTTCTACTCCTCTTCAGGTTCATATTTATCAATTATTTTTTGCAAATCAATTCATTGATCGATAGGCGGACGCAGATGAATATTGGAAGGTTCCAAAATGGATAGATTACTGACCGTCCTCTGAAGTCTATCACTAAAGAATTAGAAGCTTTAAGCCAAAAGAGATACCATTTCATTTGATGTAATCAATCTATTTTCTTGTTTTCGGTGAGTAATGGGCTTATTTTTAATATTTATATTTGGTAATAAGTGCCTCAAAAGCATAGATAATACCAAATATAAACCTATATTTGGTATTAACTGTCTTTTAAATAATTCAAAATGATTGGAAGAAAACAAGAAATAAAAAAAATAGACTTACTCTTAAATTCAACAAGGTCTGAATTCTTAGCCGTGACAGGTCGAAGAAGGGTTGGTAAAACGTTCCTCGTTGATACCCTGTTACAAGAGTATTACTGTTTTAGTATGACAGGTATTCAAAATGGAAATACACAAACTCAATTAGTAAATTTTGGTATTAAACTTTCAGAATATAACAATACGCCCTCTCCACAAACTCCTAATAATTGGCAGGCTGCTTTTCTTCAATTAAAGTCATATTTAAAAACGCTTTCAAAAAAGAAAAAGCGAGTCATCTTTATTGACGAACTACCTTGGGTTGCTACAGCTAGGTCTGGTTTTATACAAATGCTTGCACATTTCTGGAATGATTATCTTTCCAAAGAATCCCATTTTATATTAGTGATTTGCGGTTCTGCTACTTCTTGGATTACAAAAAAGATTATCAATGACCCTGGAGGATTGCACAATCGAGTTACTGAAATTATACATTTATATCCTTTTACATTATCTGAAACAAATGCCTTCTTAAAAAGCAAGAGGCTAAGATACTCATACCAAGAAGTAGCTAAAATTTATATGGCTCTTGGAGGTATTCCTTTTTATCTAGAAAACCTTCGAAAAGGGGAAAGCTTTGCTGTCGCTATCGAACGTATTTGTTTTTCTCCAACGGGACTTTTACGAAACGAATATAATAACCTATATCAAGCACTATTCAGTAATGCTGAAATCCACCAAGCTATTGTTGCTGCTTTAGCAAGTTATCCTAATGGCGCTACCCATGCTGAAATATTGAAAAAAATAGGGATGTCAAATACAGGTAGTTATCAAAGAGCTATTCAGGAATTAATCATTTCCGACTTTATTATTGAAGCTATTCCTTTTGGTAAAAAGAAAAGAGGAATATTTTTTCGCTTGATAGATGAGTATTCCATTTTCTACCATCGCTTTATCAAAACTAATAAAAAATATACCTCGGGGATGTGGCAACAATTGTCTTCAGGACAGTCCTACAAAATTTGGGCAGGATATGCTTTTGAATCGCTTTGCCATAAGCATATTGACGTTATAAAAAAAACGTTAGGAATAGGAATGGTTTATACTGAAATTTCAAGTCTCAGGATTCCAGGAATTGCTAAAAAACAAGGTTTTCAAATTGACCTTATCATTGACCGAAAAGATGCAAGTATCAACCTCTGTGAAATAAAATTTCACGCAGCACCATTCTCAATTGATAAAAAATACTACAATGAGTTAATACAAAAACGTCAGCGATTCATTGATTATACTAAAACTAAAAAACAAGTTTTTCTAACATTTATCACTAATTTGGGAATAGCTGATAATGCATACGCTTCTGAAATAGTTGACGGAGAAATATTGTTGGAAGACATGATTAAAGATTAATAAAAAATTGAAAATTTTTCTACTCCTCTTCAGTTTTATATTCATCAATTATTTTCTTCAGATGATTTTTTTAATGGTGTTTTTTTCTCATTCATGATTAAAATATTTTTTTATTGATTAATTAATTTCAAAACAGTCAATAACGTTCTCAAAAAAACGAAGGTGAGAACATTGAGTGTTTGAGAACATTGAGTAATTTGACCTTGTTTACTTCTTCTTGCAGCCAAATTCCAACAATACATTTACATAAAATTTAAAACACTCAAAACTCTCACTTTTCTCAAAATTCTCACCTTTACAATTGAGTACTTCAAAACTTAGATTTTTTCACTCTCTGACATCTTTAAGAAGATGCCATGTCCAATTTGATGAACAAATCCATTTTTATATTTTTTTAAAAGCCGATCTACCGTTGACCGACTCAGGTGATATTTTATTCCCATTTTAATCGCATCTTGCCGGTTAAATTTTTTAGGTAAACTATCAAAGAATTCCTGTTTATTATTTTTTACTTTTTCAAAAGGCTTTCGTTTTTGTTTAGGTAAATGCTCAAACATAAATAATCCATGCGCCCAAAAAACTTCAATCATTTTGATGCCAATGATAAAATCTGATTCGGAACAGTAAATAATTTTGGCAGATTCTTTTGTTTCAAATTTTCTGACGGCCGTCAAAATCATCAGTATTCTAAATAAAATTACTCCCAATCTTTTGACCAAACTCGATGCCTCCAAATCATTAAAAGTTGAAACCTGATGTAGTAACTTTCGGAAAAAATTATTCAAAAATTTCCATTGCTCTTTACTCAATTTCATTTTCGTCGGATGCGCTTCCAACCATTCTACCATACCTAAAACTTCTTCGGAGAGTTCTTGATAATAGGCTAACAAATCAAATTCCCTTTCATCTTCCGAAACATCTCGCCAATCGGTATCCGTGCTAAAAACATAAAATAAAAACCGACTAAACAACCCATCTTCTGGACTCGGGATCAATCCATAAACTTGATCCGGCGTTCCCGACAAGGCAACGGATAACCTGGGTGCTTTAATCTCAAACATCTCATCAGCTGATTTGCGAGCATACGAAACATTTTCAAAATGAAACGCTTTTCGCAACAAATCTGAAAAGCCACCCCAATCTTGCTTCAATGCATTACTCAAAGTATCTGCTTCGGTTTCACAAATGATTCCTGAACCATTGGAGTTTTTCAACTGACGAATGACCATTGCTGCACTCGAATTCCCAGGAAGAAAAAGGGTCTTTCGATTGAGCGGTTTTGGCTCTTCTGGAAAGGAAGGAATTTTTCTTTTTCGAAAATCTGCCACAGCCATATGGTAATTTTCCATCGCTTCGTTGTAATCTCTTTTTTGAGATTCATACGCGTCCATATATTTTTCATGCAGCGCATCTCCCAATATTTTAGCGTATCGTAAAGCTCCTTTTCCACTTGCTGCAGGAGCAACGATGAATCCAAAGAGATTAGGGAATTGCCGATTCCGATCATACAAACCTTCGACATTTAATAGGCTGCCACTTAAAATAAGCAAAGCGCCCGTTAAGAAAATATCCCGCTCTCTTTTGGTTTCCAAAACCTCACAACCTCTTTTTAATAGACTGGGAAGATCCTGAAAAATAGAATCGGGAAAACAAGGCGTTGCTAACATTTTTTCAATAAAAGGGATGGCTTGATTTTTTTCTTCTATCAATTTCTTGGGCGTTGATTTTTGATCATTAAGATTGTGTTCATTTTGATGATGCTGAAAAACACTTTGGATCGTTTTCCTGATTTCACCTTTTGCTAAATCAAATTGGCTTAAAGCAAAATTGACCACGACTGACTCTTTAATCCCTTCTCGATTACAATTGGAGGCAAAGAGATAAATAAAATTATTTCGATTGCCTTTGACATATTGTGATTTGTTGTTGGTAAAATCTAAACAGGCTTGTAGGCGATCATCGTTATTGGATTTTTTATTTTTCGAAAAAGGAAATGCTTTTGATGTTGTTTTTATTTTCATTTTTGCTTGCAATGGTAAGGACTTTACCACCGATTCTTTCACTCCAAACACTTTGCTCTTTGGATGGAAAAATAGATTTTTGTCAAAAGAAAAAAAACATAATCGCGTAATGTCTTTTCCTGATCGATCAATCTTTAATTGTAACTTTTTTTCATAAAAATCGGCTACTTGTAGGTACGCAGAAAGATGTTGTTCTTGACTCGAATTGACTTGAACAATAACTTTTAAACCATGTCCACTAGGACTTAAAAAGCAGGCACGCGTGTAAATTATTGCTCGAATTACTGGTAATGATTTTTCTAAAACATCCTTTGGTAATTTGTCTATATCTAAAATGACCAATGAATGATACGCTTTCAAATTCACCATCGTTCGACCACCTTCGAACTGTCCAGAAACCGTAAAAGCCTTCAACTGTTTCTTTGTTTCGTTTGCTATCTTTTGGTCACCTCGTTGTACTGCTTTACGCACGGCAAGGACTTCCTCCCGATAGACGCCTTTTCGAATGGCTTCTAAAATTTCTGGTAAAGTTCGATGGCCAATAACCTGCGAAAATTTTCTAAATATGGTTATCTGTTTCATAGCTGCTAGTATTTAATTTGTGCTCGTAAAGGAAATGGAATACTCGCAATATTGACATGTGCCTTCGTATCACAAGACATCGTACATAAATGTTGAATGTCCTCCCCTGCTTTCGATAATCGTTTGGTGCCCAATTTTTTTTCAAAATAGCGATAAGCTCTGCGGAAGATTTTTACATGAGATTCGATCCCTTCTTCTGATCGTAGGATAAAACAAATGCCATGTCCCATCACATTTTTAAAACTGGCAAAGACATACGGATTCCTATATAACAATGACCTTACATGTTCATATTCTTTAGGATGTAGGTATTTGATTTCAAAAAATAGATAACCTGAGTAATTGATTAATTTTAATTGATGGGTCTCTAATTTGAAATTTCCAGCAATGGAAAATCTTGGAATTTGACGACGTTGAGGTTCAATTAAAGTATCTAACTCTCGCAAATGCATATCGCGAAATCGTTCCACTATATCTTCATAATAACCTCGCTTGATTTTACTAATAAAGGTGAGGAGTGGTTGAGCGGAGATCACTCTTTTGGGGTATCCAAATAATGTGACAATTGACATAATATGTTTGTTTTATAAGTGAGTAAATATTCCCCTTTAGGGGTTAGGTGTAAATACCTCTCCTAGGCCATTACTCTTGCAATAGCTAGCTGTTTATTTTTTATAGTCTGTTAAAAAAACTCCTGGAAGCGGAAGTTAAAATGTATTATTCAATTTTTTTTGCTTCCTCCTTTTTTTGAATTGGCAAAGGATTTTGGTGATGATTATCTAAAAACATACTAATATCAGAAAGTCGGTAATAGATTTTTTTCCCTTCTTGACTATATCCGATTTTTCTTTCTTTCCGCCAAGCATGAGCCGTTCGAACAGAAATATCCATCAACTTTGTAAATTGTTTGTTATCCATAAAAGCTTCATTTGGAACGGTAATTTTTTTAACCTGAGTTTTGATTTCTTCCAACTCCTTTTTAATCTTTTCAAAATCTTCTTTACTCAAAGTAACGGTATCCATATTTTTAAATTTTAGTGATGAAATACAGCAAAGTAAAGTCAAAAAAAAGTTCCCCTAGTTACCCAATTAGTACCCGGGGACCAATTGGGTAACTAGGGGAACTTTTTAATCGGCCTATTTTTTGGCTCATCAATTAAAAACTCCGTTTCTTCTTCAGGAATAATAATTTGCTGACCCATATTTGGATGTTTATCTGATTTGGAAGGTTTTAGATAACTCCGAATCGTTCCGGGATTAAACAATGTCCCATCAATTCTACAATATCGCTCCATGATCATATCGATCATTTCTTGCGTGGTCAAATCTAGCAAGGTGTTTCCTTTATGCGTTTTAAGCAGCGTTTGATAATACATATGCACTAATTGATTGACCGTTCCCCGCCATCGATATCGTTTGGTGAAAGCATTATTATCTTGGTAGTCATCCAGCTGATTGGACTCCATTGGATATTGAGGATAAAGATTTCTTTTCTCCTCGATTAAATCAATTAATTCTGAAAACGATTTGGCTTTGCTACCTCGAATCAAAACTCTAAAATTATTTTCCAACAATAAGTACAGCGAATTCAACCATCGAAATGGCTTTGTTACTAATTTACATTGGTAGTCTAAAAAAGAGATTCGCTCTTTTTTTTTTAAAGCAAACAACGCACGAAGCAAGAGGATGCAATATCGTTTATGATCAAATCCTCCTTGCATGGAGAAATCATAAATAATATCAAATTGGTGGAGTTGGTAATGGGATGATTGCTTAGTTGGATATTCTACAAATACCATCCGTTGGATTTCATCAACGGGCATTTTCATACAGGTTACAATTTTTATTTAGTTTTCAATAGTAAGTACCGATTCGAAATTATCTATCAGTAATTTTAGTTTCTTTTTTCCTCTGATTTCGTTAAAAATACGCGTCGTAACATAGGCTATGACTGCGTTTTTTGCCTCACCAGAGAAAAAAATAAGTCTAAAATTTTACTTGTACATATTTTCGAGTCGGTACTTAGTTTAAAAAATACTTAAGCTTTGTTTCTTACTGCGCCAACTTTGTTTCGATGAATCTTAAAATGGGTTTTAAATTCGGTGGTGAGATAGTGTGGTGGAAAGTTAAGAAAGATATTTTATTAAAACAAATTGTTTTAATAATTGAAGAACAAAATACCCTTTTTAGGGTAGTGAATTACTTATCCTTTTAGGAAAAAAAATAGCTGTGATTTAATTGTGAACAAGAACTTATAACAACATATCTACAAAATAGAAAAGTAGCTATCTTTTAGGATAGC